>CAZOXN010000105.1:3412-7638 GCA_964583655.1 uncultured Desulfarculaceae bacterium
CCATAGTGGTGAAGGCAGATGGTCTTGCTGCTGGCAAGGGGGTGATCGTCTGCGACGCCTTGGTGGAGCTCCTCCACATGGGGCTCATAAGGCCTGGGGAAAACGTGGTCCTCACGGTGGAGAAGGGCAAGATAGTCAAGTTCGAGGGCCAGGGCGACGGCGCCAAACAGGCCAAGCGGCTCAAGGCTTACCTGGACGGATACAACCACCCAGGGATGTTTCAGATAGCTGAGATCTCATTGGGTCTCAACCCGTGCGCCCAGATATGCCGGGACTACCTGGAGGCAGAGGCCGCGGCAGGAGGCGGGCACTTCGGCTTCGGGGACAACCGCGGTTATGACGGGGTCAATGAGGCACCCGGCCACCACGACGTCATCATCAGGGACATATCCATGCAGCTGGACGATCTCTGGATCATAAAGGACGGGATTCCACAGATCCCGGAGGTCCCGATGGGCGGGTTCTCATCCCACAGGTTCGAAGAGGGGATCTGACCATGCATCTTCGCGAGGTGTTGCTGAGGGAGGCCAGGAGGAACCCTAGGGTGGCAGCCTTCATCTATGGGGAGAGGAGGCTCAGCTTCTCTCAGCTCAGGGACAGGGCATGCCGCCTGGCCAATGCCATGGCAGCGCTGGGGATCAAGAGGGGAGACAGGGTCGGCATACTGCTCTACAACTGCTTCGAGTACCCGGAGATCCTTTGGGCCAACTTCCTCCTCGGCTCTGTGGCGGTGACATTGAACTTCCGTCTGGTCTCGGAGGAGATCGTCTACGCCCAGGGCGTGGCAAAGGTCAAGGCATTGATACTGGGCGAGGAGTTCATGGAGAGGGTCTTGGCGGTCCGAGAGCGCCTGGAGGGGATCGAGAGGTACATCCTCCTGGGGAAGGGCGCCACGGAGGGTATCCTGGAGTACGCAGGGCTCCTGGACAAGGCGAGCGACTCGGTGCCGCCTTTCTCGGGCGACGACAGGGATCCAGCGGTCGTCCTCTTCACTTCAGGCACGGCCGCCTTTCCCAAGGCAGTGGTCCTCACGCATCACAACCTCGTGACCGCCAGCCTCATCTGGGCAGCGGACATGGACATAAGGTACGGGGATAACTGCCTGGTGGTCACGCCCTTCTACCACATCGGGGCCGTTGGCTTCCACCTGGCCCATGCAGTGGCAGGCTCCAGCACCACCTGCTTCCCCCAACTGAGCTGGGACCCTGAGCTCTTCCTCAAGGTGGTGGAGAGGGAGAGGAACACATATCTCTACATCACCCCGGGCATGTACAGACAGGTCTTCTCGTTGCCCGACTTCTCCAAGTACGACCTCAGCTCATGGAGGACTTGCATCACCGGTTCCGAGCCGGTTCCCAGGGCTACCATAGAGGAGATGGCCCAAAACCTTCCTCAAGGCCGCATCTACAACATGTACGGCCTGACCGAGGCATCCGGTCCGACGGTCTCCGTGGCCAAGCATGAGATGGCCATTGCCAAGGCCCCCTCTGTGGGGCGTCCGTTCATCAACACCGACGTGCGGGTGACAGACCAGGAAGGCCACGAGTGTGGCCCTGGCGAGATCGGCGAGATCGCCGTCAAGGGGGATCAGGTGATGAAGGAGTACCTGAACGACCCTGAGACGACCCGGGCCACCCTCAAGGACGGTTGGCTCTACACAGGGGACCTGGGGGAGACGGACGAAGACGGGTACCTCTACGTGGTGGACCGCAAGAAGGACATCATCATAAGCGGTGGTGAGAACATCTCCTCCGTGGAGGTGGAGTCTTTGCTCTACAAGCATCCCAAGGTCATGGAGGCCGCGGTCATAGGGGTGCCTGATCCCAAGTTCGGCGAGGCGGTCTGCGCCATCGTGGTCCCGAGAAAGGGGGCCGCCCTCACGGAGGATGAGGTGATCGATTATTGCAAGGAGCATCTCGCCAGTTACAAGAAGCCGCGCAAGGTGATCTTCAGCGAGGCCCTGCCACGCAACCCGTCGGGCAAGGTGCTCAAGCGGGAACTCAGGAAGATATACGCAGGTAGCGAGAAGAAGGTCTTCACCAACCGTTGAGGAGATGGACATGGAAGGCATCAAGAGGCTCTTCGAGCCCAGATCCATTGCGCTGGTCGGTGTGTCCAAGGATCCCAACAAGATGAGCCACTGGCTCATTCGCAATGTGGCCAGGGCCAAGTTCCCAGGCCCCGTGTACCCCATAAGCCCCAGTGGGGGAGAGGTGCTAGGCTACAGGACGTATCCGAGCTTGAGCTCCCTGCCTGAGCCCGTGGATCTGGTCCTGGTGAGCGTGGCCAGCAAGGCCGTCAGGGATGTCATCGACGAGGCCTCGTGCAACGGGGCGAGCTCCGCGGTAATCCTGAGCTCAGGCTTCGGGGAGACGAGGGACGAGGCAGGCAAGGGGCTGGAAGAGGAGATCCTTGGCATCGCCCGCAAGGGCAACATGAGGGTCATGGGGCCCAACTGCCTCGGGATATACAACGCCCACAGGAATCTCAACGGCACGTACTTCGCCGTGGATCCCATCCATAAGGGCAGGATATCCATCGTTTCCCAAAGCGGTGCCTATGGCGGGGTCCTGGTCAACGAGATGAACCAGAGGGGCATAGGGCTAGGGAAGCTCGCCAGCATAGGCAACCAGATGGACGTGCGCCACCAGGACGTGATGGAGTATTTGTGTGAGGACCCAGACACCGACGTCATAGGCGTGTTCGTGGAAGGGATAAAGGATGGGGCGGGCTTCCTATCCGTGGTGAAGAGGGTCTCCAGGGTCAAGCCCATAGTGATCTTCAAGGGAGGCAGGACCAATGTGGGGCTCAGGGCCGCTGCCTCCCACACCGGCTCTCTGGCCGGCGACTTCGCCGTGGCCAAGGCCGCCTTCTCCCAAGCCGGCGCCCTCGTCGCCCATACCACGGAGGACTTCTTCGACTATCTCTTCGCCCTGGCCCACAACCACCACCGCCTTCCCAAGGACGAGAAGCTCGCCGTGATCACCATCTCCGGGGGGCCCTGCGTGACCGCCAGCGATTACTGCGAAGAGCTCGGACTGGTCGTCCCTGAGCTGAGAGAGGCCACCAGGTCCGAGATACGCAAGTACGTGCCGTTCTTCGCCGCTGACTCGAACCCGGTGGACATGACCGTCGGGACCCTGCCGGAGAACCTGGGCCCGTGTGTGGATGCCGTGCTCTCGGACCCGGAGATCTCCGGTGCCATCTCCATCAACTGGGGCTGGGATGTCCCGGAGTTCGCCAAGGCCTTCGTGGATGCCTCGGTTAACCATGGCAAGCCGGTGGTGGCATTTGCAAGCGAGAACCCCACAGTCCAAGAGATCTTCCGAACCGGCGGGGTGGTCAATTTCCCGGCCCCTGAAAGGGCGGTGAGGGGGTATAGGGGGCTGGTGGAGTACAAGAGGATCAGGGAGAGGCATGATGCCTCCAGGTCATTCAACCGCTCCCCCTCGGAGATAGTCACGAGGCATCAGGGCAAGGGGGCGCTGGATGAGCATCTCTCCAAAGAGATCCTCAAGGAGTACGGGGTCCCCACATGCGCGGAGGTCGTGGCCGGGTCCCTGGAAGATCTGGCCGAGAAGGCCAGGGAGATAGGCTACCCTGTGGTCCTCAAGGCCTTCTCCGCAGGCCTTCTCCACAAGACCGAAAAGGGGGCCGTGGTCCTGAACATACCAGGGAGATCCAGGCTCTTGACCGCGGCCAGGGAGCTCAGGAGGCATCTCGGGCGGAGTATCGGTTTTCTGGTGCAGGAGTCCGTCCCTGCTGGGGGCGAGGTGATCGTCGGGATGAAGAGAGACAGGACCTTCGGTTTTGGCCCTGTGATGGCCTTTGGCCTGGGGGGGGTCTTCACCGAGGTCCTGAAGGATGTGGCATTGAGGGTGTGCCCCCTCTCCTGGAGCGACGCCCTGGGCATGATCAGGGAGATAAAGGGCTATGCCATATTGAAGGGGTACCGGGGGGGCCCTCCAGTGGACGAAGAGGCCTTGGCAGAGGTGATCGTCAGGGCGAGCGAGTTGGCCATGCTCAACCCAAGGATCGTGGAGATGGACATCAACCCGTTGATCTTGAACGGGAAGGATATCAAGGCAGTGGATGCATTGATAGTCCTGGACGGGGCTGCTCAGTAGCGGGGCCCGTGGCCGCGGGATTCCTCGAGGCCGTGGCATCCGGGCCCAATCCTGGAGGACTGCCTGCGTGAGTGATCAGGGGTGGCGGCGTCTCTCGGA
>CAZOXN010000106.1:0-7605 GCA_964583655.1 uncultured Desulfarculaceae bacterium
GCCTTAGCCTACTTCCCGATCCTCGGCGAGCGAAAGGGACAGAGGGCCGGGTACCTGAGCGGTGGAGAGCAGCAGATGCTCGCCGTGGCGCGGGCCCTGATGTCTCGCCCCAAGCTCCTGATGCTCGATGAGCCATCATTGGGCCTGGCCCCCTTTGTGGTGAGGGAGATCTTCAGGATCATCCTCGCCATCAACAGGGATGACAGGACGGCCCTGCTCCTGGTGGAACAAAACGCCTACATCGCCCTCATGGTGACCCACTACTGCTACATCCTGGAGAACGGCAAGATCGTCATGGACGGCCAAAGCTCCAGGCTCAAGAACAACCCCGACGTCAAGGAGTTCTACCTCGGCGTCACGGATGAGGCCAAGAGGAAGAGGTACACCGAGGTCAAACACTACAAGAGGAGGAAGAGGTGGGTCTCGTGACAGCGCGAGCCCGTGCGCCGGAAGGGGTCGCGGCCGGGCGTGGGACCAGTGCTGCGCTGCTGGATTTCACAGGGGTCACCATGAGCTTCGGAGGGATATGCGCCCTCCAGGACGTGAGCTTCAGCGTCCAGCCCGGGGAGCTCTTGGCCATCATCGGCCCCAACGGTGCCGGCAAGACGACCATCTTCAATTGCATAAGCGGCCTCTACCGTCCGGATGCGGGCAGTATCTCCTTCCAGGGGCACGACATAACCCGCCTCAAGCCCCACGAGATCGCCGGGCTGGGGATCGCCAGGACGTTCCAGAACATCGCCCTCTTCAAGAACATGACCGTCATCGAGAACCTCTTGTTGGGGTGTCACCATCTCCTCAAGAGCGGGATCCTCTCCGGGGGGATGTTCCTCCCCAAAGCCGTCCGGGAGGAGATCGGCTACCGGCAAAGGGTGGAGGAGATCATAGACTTCCTGGAGATAGAGCGCTTCAGGAGGCAGCCTGTGGGCAGCCTCCCGTACGGGGTCCAGAAGAGGGTGGAGCTGGGCAGGGCACTGGCCATGAGCCCCAAGCTCCTCCTCTTGGACGAACCGGCCTCGGGGATGAACCTGGAGGAGACAGAGGACATAGCGCGTTTCATCCTCGACCTCAAGGAGACCGACCAGACCATGATCCTGGTGGAGCATCACATGGGCGTGGTGATGGACATCGCCGACAGGGTCTGCGTCCTCAACTTCGGGACCAAGATCGCCGATGACCTGCCTCATGTGGTCCAGACCGACCCCGCAGTGGTTCAGGCCTACCTGGGCGAGGCAGACCTATTCTCGGAGTTCGAGCATGAAGGCTGACACCCTTCCCGCCCTCCTCAGGGTCCAGATGCACCGGTACGGCGAGCGGGTCGCCCTTCGAAGGAAGGACCTGGGGATCTGGCAGGAGATCTCCTGGAAGGCTTACTACGAGAACGTCAAGGAGTTCTGTCTCGGACTCGTCAGGCTGGGGTTGGAGAGGGGGGACAGGGTGGCCATCCTGTCGGAGGGCCGGCCTGAATGGCTCTTCGCCGACCTGGGCACCCAGAGCGCAGGCGGCATCCGTGTGGGCGTGTACCCCACCAACCCCCCGTCCCAGGTCAAGTACGTGGTGGACCACTCCGAGGCAGCCTTCTTCGTGGCAGGCGATCAGGAACAGGCAGACAAGATCCTCGCCGTCAAGGGGGAGCTTCCTCGCCTCAAGAAGGTCATCGTCATCGACATGAAGGGGATGTGGAACTACAAGGACCCCATCCTCCTTCCCTTCGGGGAGCTCCTGGCCTTGGGTCGCAAGCTCGACCAAGAGCAGCCAGGCCTCTTCGAGGAGCTCCTGGATCGAGTGAGGCCGGAGGACACGGCCCTTATCGTCTACACCTCCGGCACCACAGGGCCTCCCAAAGGGGCCATGATGAGCCACGCCAACACCTTGAGGATGGTGGAATCCCTGGCCCGCATCACCCCCTTTTACGACACCGACTCCATGGTCTCGTACCTCCCCCTGAACCATGTGGCAGAGTCCTTGATGTCCATCTTCATCCCGCTGAAGTTCGGCTGCACCGTGAACTTCGCCGAAAGCCCTGACACCATCCAGGAGAGCCTGTACGAGATATCCCCCACGGTCTTCCTCGGGGTCCCCAGGATATGGGAGAAGCTGCTCTCCTCCCACCACATCAAGATGGAGAACGCCACGGCCTTCAAGAGGTGGATCTGGAAGTTGTGTGCCCCCATCGGGGCACGGTTCGTGTCATCGAAGATGGACCAAGGCCGAATATCCTTGGGCCTCAGGGTCCTTTATGCCATGGCCTACCTGGCCATGTTCCGCGTCACCAAGGACCGCATGGGACTCCTCAGGGCCAGGAACTGCTACTGCGGGGGGGCCCCGGTCTCACCCGAGGTCCTGAAGTTCTTCCACGCCCTGGGGGTGAAGGTGCGGGAGGTCTATGGGATGACCGAGACCGCTGGGATCACCACCATCCAGGACGGGGAGGTCCTGAGGTTCGGGACGGTGGGGAAGCCGGTTCCAGGCATGGAGGTGAAGATATCGGATGCAGGGGAGATCCTCATGCGCGGCATCGGCGTGTTCCAGGGCTATCACAGGGACCCGGAGGCCACTGCCCGGACGGTCAAGGAGGGCTGGCTCCACTCTGGGGACGTGGGGCACCTGGGACCTGACGGGGAACTGGCCATCACGGATCGCATGAAGGACATCCTCATAACCGCCGGGGGCAAGAACCTCTCCCCCTCCGAGATCGAGAACCGGCTCAAGTTCAGCCCTTACATCAACGAGGCCATCGTCATAGGTGACCGCCGCAAGTACCTCACCGCCCTGATCCAGATAGAGTACGACACGGTGTCGGAGTGGGCCCAGAAGAACAGGATCCCTTTCACCACCTTCAAGAGCCTGGCCACACATCCGGCCGTGCGAGACCTGATAGCCCAGGAGGTGGAGATGGCCAACAGGGATCTCGCCCAGGTGGAGACCATAAAGAGGTTCTCCCTCTTGGAGAAAGAGCTGGACCACGACGACGGTGAGATCACGGCGACCAAGAAGGTCAAACGCAGGAAGATAGAGGAGATATACCGGGACAAGATCGAGGCAATGTACAGGGGATCGTGACGACTAGGGCGAGGGCAATTCATGGGTGAAGGCGCGCAGTTCTTCTTGCAGCTCCTGGTAAGCGGCATAGCCGTTGGGAGCATCTATGCCCTCGTGGCACTGGGTTTCGTGATCATCTACAAGGCCACCGGTATCCTGAACTTCGCCCAGGGCGAGATCATGATGGTAGGGGCATACTTCTGCTTCTCCCTCGTCGTGGGACTCAAGCTGCCTTTCCTGCTTTCATTCCTCCTGACCCTGGCCTTCTCCTCCCTCCTCGGGGTCCTGGTCCATTACTCGGTCCTGCGGCCCATGATCGGGGAGCCCATCTTCGCCGTGGTGATGATCACCATCGGCCTGGCCATACTCCTGAGGAGCCTCACCGCCATCATCTGGGGCACGGCCTACCAAAGCTTTCCACCGAGTTTTTCCGAGGAGCCCATATCCATGGGCCCCCTGGTTCTGTCCCACATACACCTCTGGTCCATCCTGGTGTCGGTCCTCTTCCTCGTGGTCTTGTTCCTGTTCTTCAAGTACTCGCGCATGGGGGTGGCCATGCGCGCCACGGCCCAGAACCATGACTTCGCGAGCCTCATGGGCGTGAGCGTCCAGAAGATCTTCGCATTGTCCTGGGCGATCTCCATGATCGTCAGTTCCGTGGCCGGTGTCTTCCTGGCCCACATAAACCTGCTGAACCTGAACCTGAGCTACATAGGCTTGAGGGCCTTCCCCGCAGTGATCCTGGGGGGCATCGACAGCATACCAGGGGCCATCCTCGGGGGGATCATCATAGGGGTCGTGGAGAGCCTGGCCGGTGGGTATCTCGACGCCATCATAGGGGGCGTGAAGGAGGTGACGGCCTTTGCCGTCTTGCTGCTCATCCTAATGATCAAGCCTTACGGCCTCTTCGGGACCGAGGAGATCGAGAGGGTCTAAGGGCTCGGCTAGCATGGGGAGCGGATATTTCAGGACCCGTTACAGGGACGACATGAAGGTCTTCCAGACCCGATTCGTCAAGTCCTGGATTTTCCTCTTCGCCGTCTCGGCCCTGCTGCTGCCATTGTGGGCCAGCAACTACCTCCTCTATCTCTTGAACATCGCGATGATAGCCGCCATCGCGGCCCTGGGTCTAAACATCCTCACAGGTTACACAGGACAGATCTCCCTGGGGCACGCAGCCTTTTTCGGGATCGGGGCTTACTGTTGCGGCATCCTGACCTCCACCCTCCATGTGTCGTTTTGGCTTGCGCTGCCCGCAGCAGGACTGGCCGCCGGGTTCTTCGGGTTCCTCGTGGGCATACCGGCCCTGCGCCTCAGGGGGTTGTATCTCATCATGGCCACCATGGCGTTCAGCTTCATAGTGCAGCACATCTTCTGGAACTGGGACTCCCTCACCAAGGGACATGCAGGGCTGCCGGTCCCGTACCCCGCCATAGGCGCCCTGGTCATCAAGAAGGACCGGGAGTTCTACTACCTGATCCTGTTCATCACGGTCCTGGCCGTGGCCTTCGCCAAGAACCTCTTTCGCACCAGGGCGGGGAGGGCCTTCATCGCCATCCGGGACCACGAGGTGGCGGCCAAGGTGATCGGCATCGATCTCACGAGATACAAGGTCTCCTCTTTCGTGGTCAGCTCCTTTTATGCCGGCCTGGCCGGGGGGCTGTACGCCCCTTACATCACCAACATCACCCCCGAGCACTTCTCCCTCATGCTCTCCATAGAGTACATCGTCATGATAATCGTGGGCGGCATGGGGTCCATCCTGGGCTCAATATACGGCGCCTTTTTCGTCACCTTCCTCCCGGAGGCCCTCAAGTTCCTCATAGAGTACCTCAAGCAGGATCCTTCCGTGGACCGGGTCATCGCGGGGGCGTTCTTCGACATCCGCAACGCCATCTACGGCCTGATCATCATACTCTTTCTCATATTCGAGCCCAAGGGGCTGTACGGGAGGTGGCAGGCCATGAAGCTCTATTGGACCAAGTGGCCTTACACGTATTGAGGAGCAGGTCATCGGGGAGGTGCGCCTCCGTTGAGTTCGCGTACCCCCGATGGCCGGCAGTGGAGACGGGTCTCGAGAAGAGGGGGGTCAAGACCTCAGCCTCGGGGGGTTGGCCTTTGTCCTGCTTCAACAGGAGGGCCATGGGGTGATCGCGCAGGCGTGAAGGGCAGGGACATGGGCCTTCCCCCCGCAAGCGAGGGACTAGAAGAAAGGAGGCGGCTATGAGGCACAGAGGAACGGTCTTGGTCATGGGAATGGCGGTGTGGGCGATCCTGTTTTTCCTTCCCACCATTTCGGATGCCGCAAGGGGGGTGGGCAAGGATGAGGTCGTCCTGGGGTTCATCGGCGACCTCTCGGGACCCACGGTGGTGGTGCAGAAGCCGTACTTGGACGCGGTGAAGAACTACTTCCGCCACCTCAACGAGAAAGGAGGCATAAACGGCCGCAAGATCAAGCTCATCCCTGAGGACGATCAGTATCAGCCCCCCAAGGCGGTGGCGGCCTTGAAGAAGCTCGTCACCAAGGACGAGGTCTTGGCCATAGTGGGTCCCACGGGCAGCGGCCCCCTGAAGGCCTGTTACAGCATGATCGAGAGCGAGAAGGTCCCGTGCATAGGCCCCATGAGCACCACCGATGACATGCTCGACCCGTTCAAACGCTACATCTTCACCATCATGTCCACGTACCACGATCAGGTCGGGGTCATATTCGATTACATCATCAAGGACCTCAAGGGGCAGAAGCCCAAGGTGGTCCTGGTGACCCAGCAGAACGAACCAGGCAAGGTGGTGGAGGCCGCCACCAGGGAGACGGCCAAGGCCAAGGGTGTGGAGCTGGCGGATGTGGTCTACCTCCTGCAGGGGGCCACCGATGCCACCTCACAGGTCCTCCTCCTCAAGAAGGCAGACCCCAATTACGTCATCATCCAGGGGGACATCGGGGTAGCGGTGGCGGTGCTCAAGGACGCCAAGAAGCTCGGCTTCGACTGCAAGTCCATAGGGACCTTCTCGGTCTTCAGCGAGAAGACATACCTCGCCGCCGAGGATGCCGCGGCCAAGTTCGTAGGTGTCCACTCCATCAACGCCTGGTACGACGAGGGCCCGGCCATCGAGGAGATGCGCCAGGTAACCCTCAAGTACGAGCCTGGCACCGAGGGCACGGTCAGGGACAGGTACTACGTGCAGGGCTGGGCCGCCGCGACCATCGTGGCAGAGGGCCTGAAGAGGGCGGGCAAGGACCTGGATGCCGAGAAGTTGGTGGAAGCCTTGGAAGGCATCAAGGGCCTGGACATGAAGGGGCTTTGCGGCCCCATCTCGTACAGCCCCAAGAGCCACAAGGGCCTCGAGCACGTCCGCGTCTATGGCTGGGATTTCGGCAAGAAGAGGCTGATCCCCCTGACGGACTGGCTCAAACCGTCCAAGTGAGGGGATCCTCGTAAGGGGGGGCGCATCCTGCTGCCACGGCATATCCACACGCGGCGCATGTGCGCCCCTCAGTCCCCTCCCCTGCCGAGCCTCAGGTACCTCATCAGGGCCACGGACCCTGCGGTCATGGCGCCCACCGTGACCATGCCTGCGCCGAAGGAGCCCATCTCTCCGGCGAACCCGATCCAGGCCGGTATGCCCCCGCCCCCTACCAGAAAGGCCACGGGGATGGTCAGCGAGACGGCCACGTTCCTGACCTTCGCTCCCCCCAACATGGAGAGGGCCGAGAACCCTGCGGGGAAAAAGCACACGGCCACCATGGGCTGGAGGAAGACCATGGCCACTACCCAGGGGCCGCTGGCAAGCCCCAGGAGGACGGTCCCGAGGCCTGTCCCCAGCATGGCCATGCCCATGGAGCGCTTGGCCCCCAGGTGATCCACGGCCCAGCCCGCCACGAAGGCCATGCCGATCCCCGTGACCCTGGAGACGGCCACCAGGGCGTTGGCCCACTCCCTCTCCATCCCCTTTTCCGAGACCAAATACAGGGGGAGCATGGCATAGACCCCCAGGCTCCCCCCGATGGCTAGGCTGAAGAGGAGCATCATGACCCAGAAGGAGGGGGCACCCATGAGGGATCGAAGGGCCCGGACGCTCGGGGCCTCCCCTGGGAACGCCCCTCCCTTGCCGAAACGGGCGAATCCCAGCCCCACGACCACGGAGAAACCCCCGATCACCCCCAGTATGCCGCGCCACGGGAGCCATCCCAGAAGCAACTCGCTCAAAAACGGCGCTGCCACGAAGCCGATGTTGGGGGCCAGCTCGTGGATGGCGATGGCCTTCCCCCAGTGCCTGGGGCTCACCATGGCAGTGAGGCTGGCCAACCCGGAGGGGAGGTAGAGCCCCCCGGCCATGCCCATCACCACCAGCCCCAAGCGCATGGCACCCAGGGAGCGGCTCTGGGATACGACCAGGAGAGTGGCACCCATCACCAGGGAGGAGAGCAATATGGTGCGCCTGTGGGTGAGACGGGAGGATACGACCCCTGAAAAGAAGAGCACCACGCTGTACCCGGAGGAGATGAGGAGGAAAAGGGAGCCCGCCTCCCCGTGTCCCAGGTTCATGTCCTCCTCGAGGGCC
>CAZOXN010000107.1:0-7562 GCA_964583655.1 uncultured Desulfarculaceae bacterium
CTGCGCTTGGGCCGAGAGGGCTTCCCCCGGGTCCAAGTCCTGGAAGATCGAAGCCCCTCCGCCTAGCCGACTCCACCCTGTGGTAACTCACCCGGAGGCACACTGCCGCGGACCAGAAGGGGCCTGCAGGCCGCCTCACGTGGATTCCGGGGATTCACTCCCGGGTCAGGTTGTGATACTGAATTGGGACACAGGAGAGCCGGGTCCCGCGGGATGGGGGCTCTCCGGAGAGGATAAGGGGATGCTCGGACTCGAGATGGCCCATGGCCGATGGGCGATCAGGATCATGGGCCTTGGCATCGCGGCCTTCATCTTCTGGTTCTCCTTGGTCCCCTTGGACCTCAATGTGATTCGTTGCCTGAGGCTCGGCGATGAGGTCGTGGCGAGGGGCGGGGTCCCTGAGGAGGACCCAAGAATCTCGGCCCCACGAGACCCGGGATGGGTACACCAAGGGTGGCTCCTGGATGCTGGGCTGGCTTTGATCTTCAAGGGCCTCGGTCCTAAGGGGGTGATCCTGGCCAAGGCAGGGGCCGTGGCCCTGGCCTTCATGATCCTGTTCTCAGCCCTTGGACGAATGGGGAGATCCCTGGCATGGAGGACCTTCCTGGTGGCAGGGTCGTTCTGGGTCTCCCACATCGGCCAGTTCTCGTGGAAGGCCGCTGCGGACCTTCTGTTGACGGGCGTGCTGGTCTCCTTGTTGGCCTCGGCCCCCGGTAGGGAGCGGCGCCGCTGGCTCCTGGTGCCGCTGATGGCCCTTTGGGCCAATGTTCATTGGGGCTTCCTCCTGGGCGTGGTGCTTGCCTCTGTGTGGCTCCTCTCGGATCTCTGCGAGATATGGCATGAAAGACGGCGCCGCTGGCCGCCCCTGGTCCTGATCTCGGCGATCTTCCTGGCCTGCTGTGTGAGCCCGCACCCAGTGGCTGTCTTCGGGGCACTCCCTAAGGCGACCGCGGATTGGGTGGCCCCGCACTTTCACCTCGCTGCTCCCAGGTGGGTCCTGGCGATCTTCTTCGGGATCCTGACCTTGAACCTGTTATCGAAGAGGCAGTGTCACCGAGGGGTGATCCTGGCCTGGATGGCAAGCTTCGCAGGGGCCGTGTCGAATACAGATTGGATCCCGCTCTTTGGCTGGATGAGCGGCATGGCCATGGGGGCATCTTTGGGGTCCTGGGGCTGGGGGGCAGGGAGTGAAGGTCGTGTCCATTCCGGTTCGAGACCGCCCTGGGCCAGGGCCCAAGGGGCCGTTGTTTGGTTTGGGGCAGTGGCCCTGGCCGTCTCGCTGGCATGGGCCGGGCGCGGCCCAAGGCAGTGGGCGTTTCGGTCAGAGGTCTATCCAAGGTCTGCCATGGCGGCCATCAAGGCGCATGGGCCCGGGCAAAGGGTCCTGAACGATGTACGATATGGGGACTCGCTGCTGGCCGCTGTCTATCCATCCTCGAGACCGTTCTTGCTGAACGAGTTCGGCTCGGCGTCTCCGGAGGTCTACACGGACTATCTGAAGCTGGTGCCCCCGCCCAACCCCAACTGGGCAAGGAGGGCCGTGGAGGGACGCCATGACTATTTGCCGGAAAAGGGGGTCCACCGCGGGTGGAGGGAGGTGCTGGACCGTTACGGGTTCGAGTGGGCCCTCCTGAGCCAGGATTCGCAACTGGGGCAGCTCCTGAGACATTCCCCCGGGTGGCTGGAGGTCGCCCGAGAGGGTTGCCTCTTGTTCAGGAGGGAAGCCGGGGCGAGCGAAACCCATCGGGCCGAGGGGGCAGCCTCCGCCATTCATCCAGAGGTGTCGAAGGCTCGAGGGATGGAGGCCCTTGCCATCGGCAACCCGTTTCGTGCCCTGTGGCACTTCAAGGAACCAGCGAGTCAGGGGGATCCCGTGGCCCTACTGGGGACTGCCAAGGCCTTGCTGGCGACGGGACGGCGGGGGCAGGCCTTGCAGGCCTTGAAGGCGGCGCGAGAGGCGGATTCGGAGGGGAGAATGGCGTTGGAGATAGGCGCATTGGAGGGGCAAGTCCTGGAGGCCAACCCGCGGGAAAAGGAGGGGCCGTGATGCGCTGGCAAGAGATCTCCAGATGGCCCCCCTTGGGCCTATGCCTGCTCTTCGTCCTTTGGGGCCTGTGCTGGCACTGGATCAGGTGGGGGGGAGACGGATGGTTCTATCTGGCCACCGGGAGGTGGATTTGGGAGAACCAAGCCCTCCCCGAGTCCAATGTATTCGCCTTCAGCACGCCGTTGCAGGTCTGGTCCGAACAGAAGTGGCTGGCATGCCTAGGCATCTACACCCTGGACCGTGCCCTGGGGCACCAGGGGGTCCTGGCCGTGCTCTCCCTCGTGGCGGCCTGCTCCCTGGGCCTGGCCTGGGCCTGTGCCAGGCGGCGATCCGCAAGCCCCATGGTGAGCACGGCCCTGGTGATCTTGGGCCTCCTCGTGGTCAGGTGGCGTCTCACAGCCAGGGGCGAGACCCTTGGGATGATCCTTCTCGCCGGGGTCGTGTACCTGGTGGAGAGACACAGGCATGCTGGAGGTCTCCGGGTCCTCTGGATCGCCCCGGTCACGGCCCTCTGGGTGAATGTTCATGGGAGCTTCTATCTCGGGGCCCTGATCCCCGGGGCGGTCCTGGGATCCGAGCTCCTCAAGCGTGTCGGCCGGATCGAGGAAGGGGTCCTGGATGCCAGGGGTCTCAGGACCCTGGCCGTGGCGACGGTGTTGGCCGTCGCGGCCATGGGCGCCCACCCCATGGGATACCAGGTCATCCTCCATGTGGCATGGCAACTGGGCGCGCTTCACAGGGTGGTGGACATCTGGGGTCCCATGGACGTCCACGCCACCCCGGATCTTTGGGCCGGCATATACATGGGGGTAGTATGGGTCGGGCCCTTCCTCTCCAGAAAAAGGGTCGACTGGAGCGATCTGGTCCTGCTCGTGCCCCTGGGATTCGAGGCCATGGTGTCCCGGAGGTTCATCGATCCGTTCGTCCTAGTGTCTGTTCCCATGGCCGCAGGGCACTGGGGCCGCCTCCTGGGCCGCGTGAGGGGCGCACTGGACAGGGCCGTGGTTGGGTGGGGGATGCGCATGGGCATGGCAGCTCTGGGAGTGGCCATGATGATCCTCCCCACCTCCGAGCACTTCCCCATCGTGCGCCAGGCTGGAGGCGCTCTGGGACATCTACTGGCCCAGGAAGTCGAGGGGAACCTGTTCAACTATTACACATGGGGCGGGTACCTCATATGGCGCGGGTATCCGAGCTTGAAGGTCTTCATAGACGGCAGGGACGAGCTCTACACCAACGGGGTCTTCGAGGACTACATACACGTGATGGACGCAAGGCCTGGTTGGGAGGAGATACTGGACATATACGAGATCAAGTGGGTCCTCCTCCCCAACGAGCCAGGCATAGTGACATCTCTCCTAGAGGACAGGCGTTGGGGGGTCGTATACGAGGATCCTGGGGCGGTCCTGATGCGGAGAAAGGAAGGCTAGAGGGCCACCGGGCCGAAGGGTCAGGGCTGTGTCACATGGATGGTCAGGGTGCTCGACCCCACCTTGTTCTGCAGCCTCACCGTGTAATCCCCCGTGGGGAGGCCTTTGGGGACCGTGCAGGTCACCCTCGTGTCAGTCCACGCGGTCACCTTGGCCTTCTTGGGCCTCGAGAGGAGGCCAGGGTTTTCGAACTGCACGGTCCCCTTTCTCGTCCCGAAGTAATCGCCGGTCAGGGCCACGGCCTCATACCACCCCACCGACGGCCTGTCCGATCCTGTGAGGTTCGGTGCCATGAGGGTGAAGGCGCCCTCAGCGGTATCGGAGAGCCCGGTGCCGCGATTGGTGACCTCGACCCCGTACGAGCCTGCTGCCAGAAGCCCCTTGGTGGGGAAGAAGCAGGTCACCTGGGTGTCGCCGGAGGAGGCAACAGAGGCCTTCTTGCGGAGTCCTCCGCCCACGAAGTAGACCCTGGGGGTCCTGGTGCCGAAGTTGTATCCGCTGACACTCACCACAGCGCCCGGACCTCCGCGGTCCGGCGATGCCCTCTGGATCCAGGTCACGGTCGGCCTCTGGGCATCCACGGAGACGGTCAGTTGCCTGTCCCCGCTGTGGGTGGACTCGTTGACGAAGGACAGGGTCCCGGTGTGCGTGCCAGGGGAGAGCTCGTAGACCTCCTCCATGATCAGGGAGACGGTGACGGACGTGTTTCCCCTCGGCGGGAGGGTCCCGCCTCCCGAAGAGAGCGAGGCCCAAGGGACGTCCACCGAGGCGGACCAAATAAGAGGGGCATCCGTGTTGTTGGTCAGGACATAGGTTGAACTCTGCGGCGAGAACGTGTTCCCGAGCGTGCCCGAGGACTGAAAGGAGGCCGCCGGGGTGATCTCCAAGTCACCAGCCGAGGCCTGCCCCACCTTTCCGGAGATCACGAGGGCGTACGGCTGTGGGCCGAAGGGTACATTGTGCCCCCTTATCCGGGCGATCCAGGTCCCGGTCTGGGGCGAGGAGATGGTGACCCCCTCCACGTTGTCGGTCCTGTCCGGGCTGGATTGGCCGCGGTGATAATGGAACCCTCCAAGGGGGTCCACGAGCTCCAGGTCCAGGTCGTTCACCAGCCCCCCATTGGCGGCCGGGGTGCCCGGGTAGTCGCTCCAAACCAGGTGGGCCTTGAGGGGCTCATCTCCCGCGTTGACAGAGAAGGGGTGTTCGAGGAACTGGCCTGTTCGCAACCCTGCGGTCTCGTCGAAATATAGTATGTCCCTCCCTCCTTGAGGGTAGACCGCCTGCTGCAGGTTCACCCTGCCCCATCCCTCCACGGCATTGGGTACGGGTGGGTTCGGGATCTCCTGTGTTGACCCGGTCCCGTACTGCCCAGGGGAGATGTCCTGGGCCGCGCCGATGAGGGCGGCCTTGATCAGGGCGGCCGAGGGGGCGACCATCCCCTCTTCCCTGATCAGGTACTCGCGAAGCAGGGCCGCGGTGCCGGCAGTGAGGGGGGCGGCCATGCTGGTGCCCCCCATCCAGGCATAATAGGTGTCGTAGGGGGCCCAGAAATTGTCGCTGGGCGCCAAAGATGACCGGGTGGAGAGGATGTAGGTCCCGGGGGCCACCACGTCCGGCTTGATCCTCCCGTCCAGACAGGGACCCCTGGAGCTGAAGGCAGCCATGCCGGAGGGGTTGTCCGAGATCCGGTCGCTGCGGATAGGCTCTGTCAGGTAACGTGTGTCACCGTTCCAGATGTAATCGCCCCAGCGGTCCGTGAACTCCAGCCTGTAACCCTCCGCGGCCCCCACGGCGATGCAGTTCTTGGCAGTGGCCGGGGGCGTGACAGCGTAGAGGTCGATGACCCCGTCGTTGTTATCGTCCACGCCCTCGTTCCCAGCCGAGAACAGGATGAGGTAGTCCTTGTGGGCCCAGACGTAGTCGTCCACATCCTCGCTCGGCGTGATATAGCCGGAAGGAGAGCCCACATACCCCCAGGAGTTCGTCTGGATCCGGGCCCCGGCGCCCCTGCATTGATCGAAGAGCACGCCCAGGTCCCACGGCACCCAGAGATCGCCCGTGGCATTATTCATGATGGCCTGGAACACGAGGCTGGCCTTGGGGGCAGTGCCGGCAAAGGAGGTATCCGGGAAGCTGTTGGATGCCGGGTCGCTCCCTGATCGGAGCCCGTTGCCCAGGACAGACCCGGCCACGTGGGTCCCGTGTCCGTCGGGGTCGCTGACATTTCCGTCGCCAGCCACATCGAATATCTGGAGGACCCTGGAGTTGCCAGAGCCGTCCTCGAAATCGTCGTGGAGTTGGCCGGGGCTCGTCGATCCACGATCCAACCCAGTGTCCGCCACGCACACTGTCTGGCCTTGTCCATAGAGCCCGTGGGCGTCTCGCGGGACGCGCACGGCCATGATGTCCGTGCTCACGTTGTTGTGGAGGACCAATCTCTGGGCCTCTTCCACCCACCTGACCCCCTCGATGGAGGAGATCTCCTCCAAGGCCCCACCCCGGATCCGCACCCTCAGCTTGGTCCGCCGGGGATTGGAGGACTCGTCCTCGATCCGGCCCCCAAGGGCCGCTATGGCCAGGCGGATCGCACCGAGGTCTTCCCCGGGGAAGACGCTCACCACCATGTCCATTTCCTCGGACCCCTTGAAAAGGGACCGGAGCTCCATGGCCCCATGCCGTCTGTACTCCGGGAGGTAGGGCCCGACCCACCGGACCCCAGGGATGGATCTCAGGGCCTCGCGGAGGGCCGGGTTCACCCTCACGACAAAGGCGAACTCTGGGACGTAGTCCAGCACGGCCGCCCCTGCCCTCTCCAGGGCGTCCCTGTCGGAGGGGGTGATGGGTCGTGAGAACTGGACCACGGCGTATCGACCCCCGTCGCCGCCCCCACCGGGTGGGAGAGCGCCGTCCCTTTGGGAGCCCTGTAGCTGCACCCCCTGTGCCAGGGGGTCGAAAGGAACCCCTCCCAGGTGTAGGAAGAGACCCTCTTGGGGAGCCGAGCGATGCGAAAGGGTGGATGCGGTTTGGCCAGGGTGGTGCTGCTCACAGGAGACAAGTCCGGCCAGGAGAAAGGCCCACGCAAGCAGTGAAGCGAGGATGATTCTCACGGATCTGAGGGCCATGGAAGATCCTCTGAAGTCGGCCTTGTGCCCTTTACACTCCTCCTCTCTCAAGAGAGTTTATCGGACACTCGTGGATATTGGCAAGGACAATTGCACGAGAGGCGTCAACTTTTTCCCCCCGATGTCCCGTTTCCGTTCAGCTTCTGGGCCAAAGAGACCATCCGCCTCACCATGGCCTGTGCGGAGTGGAGCCCGTACTCGTCGTCCAGGACACCGTGGCGCCTGTCCTTGCTGAAGCGGCCGGATCCCCCTTCTGACGCCACAGCCGGGGCCCCCCAAGCACAGGCGAGCCCCCCCACCGGGATCATCTGGAAGGTGAGGAACCCTACCACTACGCTCTGAAGGGCAGTCTCGACTCCGGCGTTCCTGAACCAGCTCACGGCCATGGCCCCACCTATCTTGTCCACGAGGCGGCCCCTGTACAGGTTTCCATGGGTGAAGGCGCGCAGGCGATCCAGCACGCATGCCAGGTACCCCGAGAGCCGACCGATGTAGACCGGGGTAGCAAGAAGCAGGGCATCCGCATCCAGGATCTTGAGGTAGATCCCCTGCATGTCGTCCTCCTGGACACATGGCCGCCCCTCCAGTTGCTTGCTCAGGCACCAGTTGCAGTGGCGGCAGTCCGAGATCTGCTTTCCCGCTAGGGTTTCCTTCTCGGTCTCCGCCCCGATGGAGCGAGCCTCTTCGAGCGCCCTGTCCAGGAAGACCTCCGTGTTGCCCCCTGCTATGGGGCTCCCGCATATCCCGAGGATCTTGACCGCCATGACTCACCCCCCAGAAGCGAACTCTCGCACCTTATTACATCCGAGGGGTGTCCAAATCAAGCCCGATGCGCACCCACCCTCGGCCCTTTCCGCGCGGATATCCGGGGAGATTTGCGGAGGGGGGTTTTGTCCTCCTTCTCGTGGCGCGGTCTTGGGGCCAGGGCCAGGGGGTGTTACAATCGAAGCTCTGGGATACATG
>CAZOXN010000108.1:0-7550 GCA_964583655.1 uncultured Desulfarculaceae bacterium
CCCCAGGCCTGACCAGTAGGTTGTAAGCCCAAAGACCTGTCTGCATCCGCCGGATCGACGCCACAGCGGCCTGCTCGATCCGGCCCTCCTGGATCATGATCACCGTGTCACCGCGTTCAAGCCGTTCGGCCGTGCGGTACTCCCCGGGGGCCACCATGATCGGGTGTTCCGGTGTGACCATGAGAGTCCGGTTTCCTGCCTCTATCTCGAGGAGCTCTTCTGGCCCGGTCCTGATGACCGCGTGAACCGTGGATACCCCGAGCTCTCCTCTCTCCAGGCCCAAGACAGGATCCCCTTTCCTGAGTCCCTCCACGTTCACGGGACCGGACGGGGTCAAGACTGGGGTCCCCTGAGCCAGGCACCCGCCTCCTCCTCTCGCCCACGACTCCTCTTGCACGAGCTGAGGGATGAGAAGGAAGGCAAGGAGCAGAAACCTCTTCACCGTCGTCCTCTCCGGGTTGGCATTGGCCGAACGACCGGGCCTTCGCGGCCCGGCATGGAAGGCCGCTTCAGTGAAGGGCCGCCAAGATCCCACCCAGGACCGCAGACGCCACCACAAGGCTCACTCCCAGGATGGCGGCCCCCACGATCCTGCCATAGTACTGGGCGACGGCCATATTCCCCCGTGCGATCTCCTTGTGCTCATCGATGTTGGGGGTAAAACGGTCCAGCAACCTCGGGATCAGGGAGGATGCAAGGAGCACGAGGCCCATTCCCACGAGGCCGCCGATCACGATGAATACCAGTGACCAGCCTAGGTTGAGGACGGTCTCCATCTTGGAGGACTCCTTTCCTTGGATCATCGGGGGTCCTGGAAACCCGGGCCAGGACCCAGAAGGACCCGACAAACTGCCCTTCTCCCGCCAACTCGCGACCCAGCGGAAGGCGGCCACAACACCAGCATCTTTTCAGGGCAACTTTCTCTCGCCCTTCAGAATGCCACCTTGGGGACCGCGCGGTCCGCCGCCTCCTCCAGCTGAAAGAACGGCTCGGCCTTGAAGTTGAACATGTTAGCGACTACGTTGCTGGGGAACATCTCCACGCGGTTCTTGTACCGCATGGCCGCGTCGTTGTAATACTGGCGCGAGAAGCCGATCTTGTTCTCTGTTGCTGCGAGTTCTTCCTGCAACGCCAGAAAGCTCTGGTTGGCCTTGAGGTCCGGGTATGCCTCGGCCAGGGCGAAGAGCGAGCGCAGCGACTGGGTCAGGGCATTTTCCAGCTTGGCACGCTCCTCCACCCCCCCGGTGAAGGCCACTGCCTGCTGGCGCGCCTTGACCACAGCATCCAGGGTCCCGCGCTCATGGGCCGCATACCCCTTGACGGTCTCGATGAGATTCGGGATCAGATCGTGCCTCCTCTTGAGCTGCACGTCGATGGAGCTCCAGGCGTTTTTAACCTCGTTCCTGGCACGGACCAGACCGTTGTACAGACTCACGAGGAAGACGGCCAGAACCACCAATAGCCCCAGTAACACGATGAGAGACATGCTCCTCCCCTCTTGCAGATATCCGCCAAGACCTATGCCCGGCTTGCCGCTCATTAGAAGGACAAAAGTCCATGATGTCAAGGGAACGGGTGTCCAAGCTCGAAGGCCTGTGCGGCGCCCTCGGGACTACTCCCGGGGTGAACCTCGCTGTCAGGGCGTTGCCTCGATTGACGGGCGGGCCTGATCGTGGTACAGATCCTTAAGGCATGGGGTCCCAGGTGAATCGTGCGCTGTCTTGACAGGCCTTTGGATGGTCTTGTCGGGAGGTCTTTACCATGAAGAGATTCTTCATCCTGTCGGCCGTAGGGGCAGATCGCCCGGGGATCGTGGCGGATGTCACAGAGATCATCTACGATTGCGGTTGCAACCTGGAGGATTCCAGCATGACCCTCTTGGGGAGCCACTTCGCGCTGCTCATCCTCCTCTCGGGCCAAGGTGGAGAGATCGATGAACGGCTCCCCCGTGCGTGTGGAGCCCTGGAGCGAGACAAAGGCTTGAAGGTGTTTCTCTCCCCCCTGGGCCCGCAGGGTGCACAACCCCCCCCGGCCCCCCCCGAGCCGGACTACGAGCTAAGGGTAGTGGGATTGGACCGTTCCGGCATAGTCTATCGAACCTCCCATCTCCTGGCCTCCCGAGGCATCAATATCGTGGACCTGCACACCCATGTGGAGCCACCCCCCCAAGCTGGGGAGCCGGTATTCACCATGGCCGTGGAGATAGTGGTGCCTGAGGAGCTCGACCGAAAGGCACTTCGGAGGGACCTGGAGGCGCTCGCCAACGAGTTGCAGGTGGAGTTCTCCCTGACCAAACTTCCGAGGCCCGGGTGATCATCTCCCCTTCGCGCGCGGAAGGGCGTTTTCCCTCTTTCGGGATGGCCTCTCGAGCCCCGGGGGCCGGGCCGATCAGGCTTTTCCTCGTAAAGGGAAGAGGCTTTTCTTACTCCTGTTCAGAGATGAACCTCAGATACGCGATGTCGTCGAGGAGCCCTTCGATCTCCCCAGGGGCTTCCATGGCCACGACGATCATCCAGCCTTTTCCATACGGATCCTGATTGATCCACTCCAGGTGGTCCATGAGCTCATGGTTCACCTCCACGACCTTCCCTGAAACCGGGGCCAAAAGGTCCGAGACCGCCTTGACCGACTCTATGACACCGAAGTTCCTGCCCGCCTCCACCCGATCTCCTTCCACAGGGAGCTCCAGGTAGACGACATCTCCCAACTGGCCTTGGGCGTAGTCCGTGATGCCCACAGTGGCCTTCCCCCCCGCCACCCTGGCCCACTGGTGATCCCGACTGTAATACAGATCCCTGGGTACCTCCACGATCCCCTCCTCTCTGGACCGGAAGGGAGACGGCCGACACATCTAGGCCTCGGCGCGCCTCAGCCCAATCCCCTCAGGCCCCGTATCCTTCATCTCCTCGCAATTAATCCCTAGCACCCACTGCTTGTCAAGCCTCTGGGGCCTTGTTCCCCTGCCATGGCCAGTGATACCCCCGCCCCGCCTCTGGGCAGGGCCGTCCCTGACGCCAAGGCGGCACTCAGCATGAAGGGCTCGGGGCTCTCCCGGCACTGACAACTGGTCACTGGCAGCCCTTCTCAGCTGAAATACTGGACGATGTACCCACCTGCCAGGAAGGCTATGATGACCCCTAGCATCAGTTTGATGAACTTCTGAGGGACGAATTTCTGGAGCCTGGCCCCGCAGTAAATCCCGGCGAACCCTCCCGCCCCGAAGAGGATCCCCAATGGCCAGTCCGGAAGGGTCGCGAGGTCGCCTTGGGCAGGGATCACGCTGTAGAAGAAGACGCCTGCGATGGATGTGAGAAAGGTCCCCATCAGGGCGGCCCCTGCCACGGTGTAGACCGGCAGCTGAAAGACCGCCACGCAGAACGGCGCTATGATGGCCCCCCCGCCTATGCCATAGGTCCCGCCGATGATCCCTACGACAAAGGCCAGGACGAACATCCCCACCGTGCTGAAGGAAAACCTCTGTCCCCAGAACTCGTATTCCACCTTGGCCAAGGAGAAGGAAACCGTCCTGACCACCGCTTCCGGGGGGAGTCCGGCGGAGATCCTGGCCGCGCGCTCCTTATGGAAGCGTTTGGCGTGCTCATTGAACTTCTCCTCCAGGGCCTTCATCTCCCCTTTTCCCCGCTGAGACCTGGGTGTCATCTCGTAAAGGAGGCGGCCGCCTATGTACAGGAGCACGCACCCTACAAACAGCTTGAAGGACCTCGGGTCGGGGAGATACAGGATCCTGAGATAATAACCGATGAAGACGCCGGGAAGGGTGCCTACGATCACAACCCAGGTGAGGGGCCATGCCATGCGCCCCTCACGGACGTATCGATATACACCGCTGGGTATGGCGACGATGTTGTAGACGAAATTCGTGGCGCTTACTGCAGGGGTGGTGAAGTGAAGGACGCTCACCTGAAAGGGCAGGAGGAGGAACGCTCCTGACACCCCCCCCATGGAGGTGAAAGAGGACACCACGAGGGCCACGAGGGGGGGCACGAAGACCCACGTCTTGACGCCCGAGACCGAGAAGTGCGCCACGAGCCATTCCATGGAGGTTCTCCTCCCCTTCCACGGGGCCCCCCCCGCACGAGGCTCACCTCTCCACGATCATGGCGCAGCCCTGTCCGCCCCCGATGCACAGCGTGGCCAATCCCGTCATGGCCCCCCGCCGCCTCATTTCATAAAGGAGGGTCACCAGGATGCGGGCCCCGCTGGCCCCGATAGGGTGTCCCAAGGCGATTGCCCCGCCATTGGGGTTCATCCTGGAGCGGTCCAGTCCCAACTCCGTGATGCAGGCCAGGGACTGGGCGGCGAAGGCCTCGTTGAGCTCGATCAAGTCCACAGCCCCGATCTCGAGGCCAGCCTTTTTCAGGGCCTTCCTGGTCGCCGGTATGGGTCCTGTCCCCATATAGGCCGGATCCACCCCGGCCGAGGCGTACGAACGGATCCGGGCCATAGGCTCGAGCCCCATGGCGGAGGCCCTGGAGGAAGACATGAGGACCAGGGCCGCGGCACTGTCGTTGATGCCCGAGGCGTTCCCAGCGGTCACCGACCCATCATCCAGAAAGGCAGGCTTCAGCGCTGAGAGCTTCTCCATGGAGGTATCCCTGGGGTGCTCATCGGTGTCGAACAATGCGGGCGGACCTTTCTTCTGTGGTATCCCCACAGGGACGATCTCCTCCCGGAACCTGCCTTCCTTTATGGCCGACCTCGCCTTCTGCTGGCTCTCCAACCCGAACTCGTCCTGCTCCTGGCGGCTTATCCCGTAGCGCGCGGCCACGTTCTCGGCGGTCACCCCCATGTGATAACCATAGAATATCTCCCAAAGGCCGTCATGGATCATCAGATCGAGGAACTGGTCGTTACCCATGCGTTCACCCCATCGGGCCTTGGGCACTGCGTAAGGGGCCATGCTCATGTTCTCCATGCCGCCCGCCACGATGACGTCGGCATCCCCCACGGAAATGGCCTGGGCGGCCAGGATGACCGCCTTCAGACCCGAAGCGCAGACCTTGTTCACCGTGAAGGCAGGGACCTCTTTGGGGATTCCGGCACCCATGCTGGCCTGGCGCGCAGGGTTCTGCCCCTGCCCGGCCTGAAGGACGTTGCCCATGATCACCTCTTCCACCTCTTCCTTGGCCAGATTGCACCTCTCCATGGCCGCCTGGATGACGATGGCACCCAGCCTCGCCGCAGGCACGTCCCGAAGGGACCCTCCAAAACTCCCGATGGCAGTCCGCACCGCGCTGACTATCACCGCATCCCGCATTCGCCTTCCTCCTCCGTCGATTGTCAGTCCCTTGCCGGGGCCCCCCGCCCCTTACCTGGGCTTCAGCACATCGCCCACGATCTTCTCCACGGCGCTATAAGGGTCGATCCGACGTCCCCTCAGCTCCTCCAATAGCCCTTCCCACTGGCCCTCCTCTCGGAGCCGCTCCACGGTCTCCCGAAGGAGGACGTCCCTGAGTATGTCCAGGAACTTTCCCTCTGCCCTCTGTCTCTTTCGTTCCTCCCACAGGGTGTCCCCGAGATAGGCCCTGTGACGATAGATCTCTGCCATCAGCTCTTCGATTCCGCGTCGGTGAAGGGCCTCGGTCTTCACTACGGGCGGCCTCCATGCCCCGTCAGGATAGGTCTTCATCTCGAGCATGATCTCCAGTTCGCGTACAGTCTTGTCAGCCCCCTCCCTGTCCGCCTTGTTCACCACGAAGATATCCCCTACCTCCAGGATCCCTGCCTTGATGGCCTGGATCTCGTCCCCCATCCCCGGGATGAGCACCACGATGTTCGTATGGGCCAGCCGGATGACCTCCACCTCGTCCTGCCCTACCCCCACAGTCTCGACGAGGACCACATCCTTTCCCATGGCATCCATCACATCCACGATGTCATGGGTGGAACGGGACAGCCCCCCTAGGTGCCCCCTTGTGGCCAGGCTCCGAATGAAGACCCCTTCGTCGGTGCTGTGTCTCTGCATCCGCACCCTGTCGCCCAGGATGGCGCCACCCGAGAAAGGGCTCGTCGGATCCACTGCCACCACCCCGACGGTCTTCCCATTTTCCCGCAAGGCCTGGATCAACTGGTCCACCAACGTCGATTTGCCGGTACCCGGTGAGCCGGTCACACCGACGATATGGGCGCGCCCCGTGTGGGGGAAGAGGACCTTGAGCTCCTCTCGCGCAGAGACGATGTCATCGTCGATGTCCCGCATCAGTCGGGCGGCAGCCCTTACCTCGCCCTTGAAGATACCGTCTGCCAGCACAGATACGCTCCGTTGTCTATCTCCCCTCGGCATAGAGCACGGCCAGGATCCTCGTCGCCTGTTCTCCGTGGCACTTCACCAGATGGGGTTGAGTGGAATCATAGTAAATGGCGTCGCCGGGCTCCAGGATCTCCTTGACTCCGCTCAGAATCACCTCCATGCTCCCCTCCAAGACGTAGATGAACTCCTGACCATCGTGGGAAGACATCTCTTGGACGTCCGAGGGGTGCATGGTGACGATGAAGGGCTCCATCATGCGGCCCTCCTTTTCCGCGGCCAGGGATTCGTACACATAGCCGTGATGCGCCCGATCCCCTGATGCGAATCTGGCCACAGTCTGCCTCTCGTGGGCCCGAACCACGGTGTACGGCCTGGCCGCGGCGGGCGATATGAAGTAACCCATCTTCATTTCCAGGGCCTTGCCCAGCCGAATCAACTCCCCCAGGGGAGGGGTGTATTCGTCGCGTTCCACCTCCTCCAGGAGTCGAATCTCGATCCCTGTCCGGCTGGACAGGTCCTGCAGGGAGAGGCCACGCTGATGCCGAATTGCCCGGATTCGCTGCCCCAGGCTGGTCGGGGCCCCCTCCGCCTTCGGTGCCTCTGCCACCACGCTGGGATCGGTCAGATAGTCGTGGGGCTCCTGGCCTGCGGCCTTGCGAGAGATTCGTCTTCTCGTCGATTTCTTCCTCGTCTCCATCTGTTTGCCCCCCTCGGGCTTACTCACATGGCCCTGCCCAGAACCCCGATGTTCCTGGCGATCACGATCCTCTGGATCTCCGAGGTCCCCTCGCCGATCTCCAGCAACTTATGGTCCCGGTAGAACCTCTCCACCTGATACTCCTTCATCAGGCCATAACCCCCGTGGATCTGCACTGCGTGATTCACGACCCGGCCCATGACCTCCGAGCAGTAGAGCTTGGCCATGGCGGCCTCTTTGGCGAAAGGTCTTTCATTCTCCCTCAGCCAGCAGGCCTTGTACAGGAGGTTTCGGGCCAACTCGATCTCCAGGGCCATGTCCGCCAGCTTGAAGGAGACGGCCTGAAACGAACCTATGGTGCGGCCGAACTGGACCCTGGTGTTGGCGTACTTGAGGGCCATCTCGAAGGCCCCCTGAGCACCCCCCAGTCCCATGGCTGCCACGCTAAGCCGCCCCCCGTCCAAGGTGGCCAGCATCTGGTGGAACCCGTCGCCTCGTCTCCCCAGGAGGTTCTCCTCTGGCACACAACAGTCCTCGAAGTAGAGCTGGCCGGTATTGGACGCCCTCCACATCATCTTGCCC
>CAZOXN010000109.1:0-7541 GCA_964583655.1 uncultured Desulfarculaceae bacterium
CTGCGCCCTTCCTGATGCAGAGCCTGGCGACATCCATGGCCACGTTGCCGCCTCCGATGACCACCACGAAGCCCTTGACCTTCTCGGCGTCTCTTTGCCTCATGCCCCGAAGGAAGTCCATCCCCAGTTCCACCCCCTGGGAATCCGCCCCTGGGACACCCAAGGTGACACCCTTCGATGCCCCTGCGGCCAACAGCACCGCCGAGGCCCCGGCGGAGAAGAGCCGCTCTATGCCTTCTTTGCCCCTGACATCCACCCCCTTCTCGAACTCCACCCCCAGCGAGGCAATGCGGCTCAGGTCCTCTCGCAGGGCCGATGGCGGGAGGAGGAAGGGGGGAATCCCCTTGGCCAGCAGCCCGCCCACCTCGTCATCCCTCTCCAGGACCTTCACCTCATGGCCCATGAGGGCCAGCTCGTGCGCCGCGGCGAGACCAGATGGTCCGGAGCCCACGATGGCGACACTGAAACCGGTCCTCTCGGCCGCCCTGGGCAGGTCCCTCTTCACCCTGGGACTCGCCTGCTCTATGGCGAACCTCTTGAGCCCCCGAATGGCGATGGGATCGTCGATGGTGGACCTCACGCATTGGGACTCACACGGACGATGGCAGACCCTGCCGCACACAGACGGGAGAGGGTTCTCCCTGGCTATGATGCGGAAGGCCTCGTCGTACTGCCCCATGCAGATGGCCATGACATAGGCCGAGGCATCCGTGCCCACCGGGCAGGCCATGGTGCACGGCGGCACTATCCTGGCCGAGGGCCAGCAGTCATTGTCGAAACCGTTGTCGGGATATGTGCCACTCATCGCATAGTCCTGTCACACCACCTCCATGAGGTCCCTTCTGTACTCCACGCTCAGTGCCCCCTCCGGGCAAAACTCGACACAGCAGTAACAACTGATGCACTTCTCCTCGTCTATGGTCGGATACGGTTCGAAGGAGATGGCCCCCATGGGGCATGACTCGTCCCCGCACAGCCTGCACAGGACGCACCTGCCCTCGTCCAGTGTCGGCCGGATCTTCGTGATCTCCTCGTAAGGATTGAACTTGGGGTCCAGGGCGAAGGTAGGGGGTCTTTCGAACTCCGGAAGGACCTCGAAGTCGCCTACGACCTCTATGCGCCCCAGATCTATCTCCCCAAGCCCCTGTTGATGGGCCATCTCCAGCTTCTTTATCTTCTTGGGGTCCCACCCCATCATGCAGGTCACCACCACATCGACCTCGACCCCGTTGGTCCCGGCGATGATCTTCCCCACGCTCCTGGGTTTCCCGTGGGTCGGCCCACCGCCCTCCATGGCCACGATGGCATCCACGATGTTCAGATCAGGGGTCCTGAACTTGTAAAGATCCAGCCAGAGCTGCGTCAGGCGCTTGAGCCCCCCTGTCTCTTTGTGGTACCTGGACTTCATGGCCCCTACGACGTACCCGAAGAGGTTCTTTATGCAGCAGGAGATGCCGGCCAGGACATGGGTCTTCATCTTCGGGACGTTGATCAAGTAGTCCACCTCCCTGATCTTCCTGGAGATGAACACCTTGGGGAGAATGTCCGAACCGATGTCCACGAACTCCCCTTCCTTGCTTATGTTGCAGTAATAGTCGCCGGCCAGCTCGAGTATCCCGGACATCTCCACCGAGTGCATGGCGCCCTGGTCCAGATTGCCGGGATTTTCTCCTATGACCACGTCCTTTGTCTGCGTAAGGCAGGTGTCCAGGACGGCCTTCACGACGCGGGCGTCCGTGGAGGCGGATTTCTCGGGGCCCACCGCCGCACCGAAGTTGGGCTTTATAAGGACGCTCTTGCCAACCAGATCGACCTGAAGCTCGCGAAATATGTCCAGCAGTATCTCATCCATCCTCTCGTGATCGGCATTTCGAACCACGACCTTTGACATGGACTCGGACCTCCCAGGGCTGATCTTCGATCCAAGAGAAGCCTAGGCGCTTCTCCCCGGGGGAGCGCCCCTCCTCGGTCTCAGGATAGCGGATCTGAAGGCAGTCTTCTATTTTTACCGGGCTATGCCGGCCAAAAATGGCCCTCGAACAACCAGGGTACGCTGGTCCCCTCTCCCGACCCTCCTACTTCGCCTTGAGCCTCAGGATCTGCCTGGCCTCGCTGGGTGAGGCCACCTCCCTGCCGGCCAGCCTGCAGATCTGCGCAGCGTACTCCACCTGCTGCCAACTCCCCTTGGCCAACCCCTTATCGAGGTCGCGGATATTGTCCTCCAACCCTACCCGGATGTGTCCCCCGGTTATGGCGGACATCATGGCTGCCGGGAGCTGGTTTGGAGGGCCCACGCCGCAAGTGGACCACGTCGCCCCCTCGGGCAGGACGGATTTCATGTCCAGATAGGTCAGAGGTGTGAAGGAGAGCCCTCCGAAGACCCCGAAGACGAACTGGAAATGAAGCGGCTCCTCCCAGATCCCGAAGTCCCTGAAGAACAGGATGTTGTATATGCCCCCCAGGTCATAGGCCTCGAACTCCGGCTTGGTCCCCGCCTCCCTCATCCTGGCCCCGAATTCCGTGATGATGGAGAAGGTGTTCTCGAAGATCCCGTCTATGATGATCTTCTTGGCCTTGTGGTCCACGATGCCGAAGTTCATGGAGTTGGTGTTCAGGGAGGCCATGTCCGGCTTCAGCTCTGTGATGGGGGCTATACGCGCCTCCTTGCTCACCCCTGGCCCTATGGCCGTGCTCAAATTGATGATGATCTCAGGGGTCTTGGCCTTGATGGCCTCCATGGTCTGTCTCATCCTCTGGATGTCCCCGGTGGGCTTGCCCTGATCGTCTCGGCAGTGTATGTGGACGATGGAGCAACCGGAATTCCAGCACTTGTGAACCTCCTCTGCGAACTCCTCAGGGGTGTACGGGATGTTGGGGTTGGCCTCTTTCCCATGGACCCCCCCGGTCAATGCTGCGGTTATGATACATTTCTCCATGGCTCTGCCCCCTTTTTCAGAAAGGTCCTCTGCTCACTGGTACATGGACTCCACTAGGTCCTTGTACCGTTGATACATCACCTTCCTCTTTACCTTCATGGTGGGAGTGATCTCACCCTCGTCCTGGTCCAGCTCCTCCTCGAGGATCCTGAAGTACTTGATCTGCTCCACGTGGTGTAGGTGTTGGTTCTTCTCCTTGACCTCGTTGCTTATGAGCTTGACGATCCTAGGGTCCTTGGTGAGCTCCCGCAAGTCCTTGAAGATGATCTTGTTATCCCTGGCATATTTGAGGATCTCGTCCTCGTCCAGGGTGACCAGGGCCGTCAAGTACTTCCTCCCGTCCCCGAAGACGCATGCGTGGCTTATGTACTTGGAGGTCTTGAGGAGGTTCTCTATGTTCTGCGGGGCCACATTCTTCCCGCCCGAGGTGATCATGATGTCCTTCTTCCTGTCCGTGATGAAGAGATACCCATCCTGGTCGAATATCCCTATGTCCCCGGTGTGGAGCCAATTCCCCGAGTCGATCAGCTCCCGAGTCCCATCCGGGTCCTTGAAGTAACCCTGGCAGGTGGCCGGTCCACGGTAGCAGATCTCCCCGTCATCTATGATCTTGATCTCCGAGCCAGGGAAGACCTTGCCCACGGAACCGAACCGGAAGTCGTGCCTCTGGTTTTGCACGAAGCTGCCGGAGCCTTCGGAGAGCCCGTAGCTCTCCAGGATGAGGATGCCCACCGCGTGGAAGTAATCGATGAGCTTCTTGGAGATAGGGGCACCGCCCGAGACGAAGTATCGGATCTTGCCGCCGAAGATGTCGCGGATCTTCCGGAAGAGTATGAGGTCGGCCAGGAGATACTCGGCCCTCAGCAACGGCCCTGGAGACTCCCCCCGCTGCGTGATCTCGCTCACCTTCGCGCCCACCCTTTGGCTCCATCTGGAGAGGACCTGCTGGATCTTGGGCGCCTCGTCTATCATGGTCTCCACCATGCTGTGGAACTTCTCGATGATCCTCGGGGTGGTGCCGATGAAGGTCGGCCTCACCTCCGAGAGGTTGTAGAGGAGTTCCTCCCAACTCTCGGCAAAGACCCCTGTCATGCCAGAGTAGATGAGGACATAGTGTCCCCCCATCCTCCCACCGACATGGCAGAGCGGGAGGAAGGCCACGGTGACATCCTCCGAGGTCACGGGGAGGAAGTCGAAGTAGTGCTCCAGGAAGTAGAGGCAGTTGGTGTGGGTGAGCATGACCCCCTTGGGGGGGCCCGTGGTCCCGGATGTGTATACGAGGGTCACTAGGTCGTCGGGTCTTATGGCGCTGTACCTCTCCTCGAACAGGTTCGGCTGTTCGGCCTCCAGCCTTTCGCCCATCTCGAATAGTTCATGGAACCTCCTGATCCTCGGGTCCTTCACCTCCACATGCTCTATGGTGAAGATCTTCTCCAGCATGGGGAGCTGATCCCACAAGGACAGGACCTTGTCCACCTCTTCCCGCCCTTCAGCTATGAGGATCTTGGAATTGGAGTGGGAGATTATGTAGGCCCCTTGTTCGGCCGTGTTCGTCTGGTAGATCCCCACAGGGACACCGCCGAGGAGGGAGCAACCGAGATCCGTGAAATACCACTCCGCCCTGTTGTTGGACCAGATGGAGACCATGTCGCCCTTTTGCATCCCCGCGGCCACGAGGCCCAGCCCCACCTTCTTGCATTGCTCGAAGTACTCGCCGTACGAAACCGGGGTCCACTTCCCTTTGTAGACGTGAACGAAGGCGATCTTGGCCGGATTCCTCTCCACCCGTTTTCTGAACAGCTCCGGGATCGTCCTCGCCTCTATCTTCTCCTTGAGCTTGATGGCAAGACTCATAGCAACAGGTGCCCCCCTTACAATATGCCAGCCCATAGCTTCCTTCGGGCCACGTACTGGCCCTTGCCCTCGCCCAGGTACGACTCCTTGACCCTGTCCTCCTCCATGAGCTCCTTGGGCGTGCCGGACATCACCATCATCCCTTTCTCCAGGACGTATCCCTTGTGGGATATGTTAAGGGCATGTCGGACGTTCTGCTCCACCACGAGGATGGAGATCCTGTCCTCCTGGTTCAGCCTCTTTATCACCGAGAAGATCTCCTTTACCAGCACCGGAGAGAGCCCCAGGGACGGCTCGTCCAGCATCAGGAGCCTCGGCTTGGCCAAGAGGGCCCTCCCTATGGCCAGCATCTGCTGCTCTCCACCCGAGAGGGTGTCACAGTCCTGTTTCACCCTCTCCTTGAGGGGAGGGAAGAGCGAAAAGACCCATTCCAGATCCGAGCCGATCTTGTCCCTGTCCTTCCTGGTGAAGGCCCCCATGAGCAAGGCCTCCTTCACCGTGAGATCAGGGAATATCTCCCGGCCCTCGGGGACCTGTACCACACCCATCTTGACGATCTTGGCCGGGTCCAACCCGTCGATCCTCTTGCCATCGAAGTGGATCTCCCCATAGTCAGGGAGCAGGACCCCAGAGATGGTCCGCAAGGTGGTTGTCTTTCCAGATCCATTGCTCCCCAGGATGGCGCTGATCTCGCCTTCGGCTATGCTCAGCGAGACCCCGTGGAGGACTCGGATCTCCCCGTAATAAGTCTCGACCCCCTTCATCTGGAGCAGGGCCTGATTCCCATCGCCCATGGATGAATGCCCCCTGTCACTCGCCCAGATAGGCCTGGATGACCGCCGGGTCGTTCTTCACCTCCTGCGGGAGGCCATCTGCTATTTTAATACCATGATCCAGGACAGTGACCCGATCCGCTATGTCCATGACCAGGTTCATGTCGTGCTCCACCAAGAGGATGGTCACTCCCAGCTCCCTCTTTATCTCCTTGATGATCCTCGCCATCTCCATGCTCTCCTGCTCGTTCATCCCGCTGGCGGGCTCATCCAGGAGGAGGAGCTTGGGTCTCATGGTCAATGCCCTGGCTATCTCCACCAGTTTCCTGGTGACGAAGGGCAGTTGCGATACCAGCTTGTACTTGCTGGAGCGGATGCCCAGGAATCCGAGGGCCTCCAGGGCGTCCTCCTCTGCACGATCCTCCTCCCTCTTGCCCCTTCCGTAATGGATCATCTGGGAGAAGAGACCGGACTTGATGAACGGGCTCCTCCCCACCATGACGTTCTCCAATGCCGTCATGTGGGAGATGAGCTCTAGGTTCTGGAAGGTCCTGGCGATGCCGAGCTTCGGGATCTTGTGGGGGGCGAGCCTCTGGATCTCCATGCCCATGAAGAGGATCTTCCCCCTATCGGGGCGATTGTATCCGTTCACGCAGTTGAAGAGGGTGGTCTTGCCCGCCCCGTTGGGCCCCACCAGGGCGTGTATCTGCCCCTGGTGTACATCCATGGACACATCCCTCAAGGCGGCGAGCCCACCGAAGAGGACGGTCACGTCCTTGACGGCCAACATCGTCCCATCTTGTCTAGACAGAGTCTCCTGAGTCATCTCGTCCCCGCCTACCTGTAAGAACGATAGAGGAGCATCCTCTTGCCCTTGAACCTCACCTTCTGGCGGTTGAACGGAAACCTCTTCCAATAGAACTTGAACCTGAGCCAGATCCCGTAGATCCCAGCGGGCTCGTAGAGGAGGAACACCAACATGATACACCCGTAGATCAGGTATCGGAAACCCGCGTCGTTGAGAAGGGTCTTGACAACCCCCACGAATCCAGGGAACCAGGGGAGGGCCCCGGCCAGGAAAGGAGGTATCACGTACTTCATGATGACCACCAGATGCGGCAGGAACCCTATCACCAAGGCCCCTAGGACCGATCCGTATATGGACATCATCCCGCCCACCACCACCATGACCACGTACTCGATGGAGTAGTAGAGGGTGAAGTTCTCGGGTGAGATGAAGCGCAGGTAGAACGCCCAGAGCCCACCGGCAATCCCTGCATATACCGAGCTCACGACAAAGGCCAGGATCTTGGTGCGAAAGACGCTTATCCCATTGGCCTGGGCCGCCTCCTCGCTGTCGCGCACTGCCACAAAGGCCCTGCCCGTAGCGGACATGGAGAGGTTCTTGGCCGCCATGACCAGACAGAGGGAGCAGAAAAGGGCCAGATAGTAGTAAGGGATATCGGCCTCGAAGCGGTACCCCAGTATCCTGGCCGACTTGACCGAGATCCCCCCTGCCCCCCCGGTGATGGACTTGAGTCGGTCTATGACCTCCATCACGATGAAGGAGAACCCCATGGTGGCCACGGCGAGGTACAGGCCCTTGATCCGGAGGGCCGGTATGCCTATGATCAAGCCCATGACCCCGGCCGCCGCTGCCCCGAAGGCCAGGGCAGGTACGAGGGTGAAGCCCCAGTGATTCGCCGAATACGCGCATGCGTAGGCCCCGGTGGCCACGAAGGCCGCATGCCCCAGGGAGATCTGACCCGCGTACCCCAGGAGCAGATTGAGGCCCACCGCCACTATCACCGCGATGACGAGCCCTATGATCACGCCCAGGAGGTAGTTGCTCACCACGTGGGGCAGGATCAGCAGGCCCACGATGATCGGGATCCCGAACCGCCAGTGGCTCTTCTTCTCCTCTTCCTTGAGCTTCTTTTTCACTCTGGCGACACCGATGTAGATTAAATTCACCGCC
>CAZOXN010000110.1:0-7483 GCA_964583655.1 uncultured Desulfarculaceae bacterium
GCTCACCATAGGGCAGGCCAGGTCGTTTCCTCAGCACGAGAAGTTCCTGAAGGTCCTGGGGACCATCCAGGAGCAGGTGCAGCGCGGGGTCGATCTCGCCACGCACCTGAACCGATTCGCCCACAGCATGGACGAGCCATGGGCGGCGGTCGAGCTCAACGAGATCCTGGGCCAGACGCTAGCACTCCTGGAGCGGTTCGCTCGGATCAAGAAGGTCCAGCTCAAGCTCATCCGAAGTAGCGAAGATCTGATGGTGAGGACAGACCCGTTTCGCATGAGGATGGTGGTCTCCCTCTGTGTCGACCGCCTCCTGGAGGCCTTCGGAGAGGGGGGGGAGATAGTGCTTAGGCCCCACAGGGAGAAGGGGGGCGAGGGAGTTCTGGTCTCGATGGAGAGGATTGGGGGTGAGCCCAGGGCCTCCGGGGGTGTCTTGGAGGATTTGGGTCGGGTCCCAGGCCACGTGTTGGAGGCACTGGGTCTTAGGATCCGTGCGCTGCAAGGGCCTCCTTGCCCAGGGATGGTCCTGGAGATCCAGCTGGACCGTGGATAGATTCCTCCAAGTGTATTAGAATGACCCCATGAGACGCGGGCGGGAGGAGGGAGCCATGGGCAAGTGGAGAGAGAGGATCGAGAGGTGGTCATCGGCCGTGGCCTTTGCCGAGGCCGGAGACAGGGATACGGCTGTCCGGATGCTGGGGCTCGCCCCTTCAGGGAAGCGGGTCTCTGTGGATGATGTCTTCACCGCGGTGACCTTTGCCGAGGCTGGCTTGCCCGAGATGGCCATGGAGTTTCTCGGGAAGAGGTACTCCAGCGGGGCAAGGGAGTCAGAGGGGTTCTTGTCGGCTGTAGGGCTCAAGGGGGTGCGGGTCTGGTATGGTCTAGTGGAGGCCTCTGAATCCTTTGACTTTGCGGCCTCGGTGGGGCTCAAGGGCGTGCGGTTGTGGTACGGGACCGCCACAGTGGCCCAGTGACGGGAATCCATCGGCGCCCCTTTGGGGGTAGATTCAGGTCGGCTCGCTGATGTTATCGGTGGCCGCTGTGATCCTCAGGTCGCGGTGGCGCCCGTGTTCATTAGCCTGCAAGGAGAGCTGTCATGGAGAAATTCAAGGTGCTCCTGGTGGACGACGAGGAGGAGTTCGTCAAGGCCTTATCGGAGCGGCTGCAGATGAGGGACATGGGGTCCGAGGTCGCCCTCAACGGCGAGCAGGCCCTCCAGGTGGTCAAGGACCAGGAACCGGACGTCATGGTCCTGGACCTCAAGATGCCCGGCATCGATGGCATGGAGGTCCTGCGGCGGGTGAGAAAGGCCTACCCTCAGGTCCAGGTGATCATACTCACCGGTCACGGCACCGACAAGGACGCCGAAGAGGCGCGCAGGCTGGGGGCCTTCGCCTACTTGCAGAAGCCGGTGAACCTGGATCAGTTGGTCCAGACCATGAGGAAGGCCTACAAGAAGAAGATGGAGGACGCCATGGTGGCCGCGACCTTCGCGGAGGCCGGGGACTTCAGGACCGCCAAGGAGGTCATGGAGGAAGGGAAGAAGAAACAGTGAGGAGACAGTCGGCATGAGGGCGAGGATATTGCTCGTGGATGACGAGGAGAAGTTCGTGGAGACCTTGGCCGAACGCCTGGAAGCCCGCGGGCTGGAGGTGAGGACGGCATTCAACGGGGACGAGGCCCTGAACAGGATCCAGGAGAAGGATGCGGACGTGGTCATATTGGATGTGCTGATGCCGGGCAAGAGCGGGATAGAGACCCTTCGGGAGATCAAGCAGATCAAGCCCCTGACAGAGGTCATCATGCTGACCGGGCATGCCACTGTGGAGACGGCCATAGAGGGTATGAAGCTAGGGGCCTATGATTACCTGATGAAGCCCACAGAGACCCCGGAACTGGTGGAGAAGATATCCAAGGCTTACAAGCGCAAGAGGGAGCACGAGGAGCGGATACAGCAGGCCGAGATAGAGAGGATCGCCAGGTCCAAGGGGTGGTGAGGAGGCAGGCAGAGGGGGACGGCAGCCAGGGAGTCAGTCAGCGGGAGGGTAAAGGCATTTATCTTCGCTTCGGGTCTTCGCTTAGCCGCTCCGAGAAACGCCGCCACCCGGAGATCGCCTACGTATAGAGATTTCGAGAGGACCGGCGGCTGCGCTCATGAGCCGCCGTGCTGACTGGGTCTGGATAGAGGGCTTCGGGGCCCAGTTTTTTTGTCCTGGGGAGGGACATGCCATGAGGAACATACTGGTGAAGGACCTGATGGTCCCGCTCGCGGACTATGCAACGGTCTCCGAGGAGGCCACACTCTTCGAGGCGGTCATGGCCCTGGAGGAGGCGCAGAAGAGGTTCGACCAGAGCCGTGACAAGCACAGGGCTGTCCTCGTGCTGGACAAGGACGGGCACGTGGTGGGCAAGCTGAGCCAACTCGATGTCCTGAAGGGCCTTGAGCCGCGCTACGACAAGATCGGGGAGTTCAGGGGGACATCGAGGTTCGGTTTCAGCGCCGAGTTCATCGTCTCACTGATCAAGAACTATGGCCTCTGGGAGAAACCCCTCGACGACATTTGCAGGAAGGCCGCCCAGAAAAAGGTGAGAGACATCATGTACACCCCTACCGAGGGGGAATACGTGAGTGAGGATGCCACACTGGATCAGGCAGTTCATCAGTTGATCTTGGGGCATCACCAATCGTTGCTTGTGACGCGGGAAAAGGAGATCGTCGGGATACTCAGGCTCACGGACGTGTTCAGGGAGGTATGCAACATGATCAAGGCATGCGAGATGTAGGCCCTTTGTCCTGTGAGGAAGTCCGTCGAAAACGCCAGGCGGGGCACCTGCGGATCGTGATGTGCAAAGGGAGGTCCCATCGAGAGTGGTGGGTTGGAGGCCTGCCGGATCAGGTGGACCTCGGGAGTGGAAGCGGCGCTGCGGTTGAAGATCATGCAAGGAGGACTCTGGGATGAGCGTTGAGGCGAGCGCTTCAGCGGGAAGTGGCACGAAGATGGACTGGAAGCGGATTTTCTTCATCCTGCTCGGCTTGGGCCTTTTCCTTCTCCTTTACTATATGCCAGCATGGAAGGACGCCGTGGACCCCACGGGCAAGGCCTTCCCCCTGAGTCGCGAGGGCAAGGCCTCCATAGCCCTGTTCCTCATGGCAGGGATCTGGTGGGTGTTCGAGGTGGTCCCCATAGGAGTGACCAGCCTTGCCATAGGCGTGATGCAGTCCCTCTTCGCCATCCGGCCGGCCAAGGAGGCCTTCAGGGACTTCATGGACCCGTCGGTCATGTTCATCTTCGGCTCCGTGGTCATCGGGCTCGCCTTCACGAAGACAGGACTCACGAGGCGCATCGCCTACAGGATGTTAGAGTTGGTTGGGGAGCGCACCGGAGTGATCCTGATGGGCTCCATGGTACTCACGGCTGGGCTGGCCCATTTCATGGCCCACACCGCAGCAGCGGCCACGGTCTTCCCCATCCTCATAGCCATAAACCACCTCTACGGGGAGGGAGACAGGCCCACGAGATTCGGGAAGGCCCTCTTCATAGGCATGGCCTACGCCGCAGGGGCCGGGAGCATCATAACCTTTCTGGGTGCCGCCAGGGGCCCAGCGGCGGCCGGGATGTTCAAGGAGTTCACAGGGGCGGATGTGGGCTTCTTCGATTTTCCTAAGTATATGTTCATCATCGGCTGGGGCATGGTCTTCATCATCTGGGCCTACCTCATGGTCTTCTCCCGGCCTGAAAAGGGGAGGATAGAGGGGCTCAGGGACACGGTGCGCGAACTATCCTCTGACCTCGGCCCCATGAGCAGGGACGAGAAGTTCGTGGTCCTGTGCCTGATCCTGGTGGTGATAGGGATGGCCCTCCAGTCCTTTGTCCCTGCCCTGGCAGGGTGGGACCGGGCCGCCATCATGCTCGTCTCCACCCTGCTCTTCTTTCTGTTCCGTGTCCTATCCATAAGGGAGCTGGAGGAGATCCCGTGGAACATCATCCTCCTATTCAGCGGGGCCATGAGCATAGGTTTCTGCCTCTGGAAGACCGGGGCGGCGCAGTGGATGGCCGTGAACTGGCTCGTCATGTTCCAGAAGGCGCCGTGGATGGTCTTCGTCATGGGCATCGCCCTCTTCGTGCTGATCATGACGAACTTCATCATGAACGTGGCGGCCATCGCCATCTCGCTTCCCGTCTCCTTGGTGATAGCCAAGTACCTGGGCGTGGCGCCTGAGGTAATACTCTACGCATCCCTGGTCACGGCTGGGATGCCCTTTGTTCTCCTCATCGGGGCCGCCCCCAATGCCATCGCATACGAGTCCAGGCAGTTCACAGCCGGGGAGTTCCTGAGGCACGGCATACCCATGAGCATCGCGTTGATGGCGGTCCTCGCATTGTCTGTGGCGATATTGTGGCCTGTCTTGGGTATGCCTATCTTGCTCAAGTAGATCTCTCCATGGGGACATGTAGGGCGAGTTTGGCATGCTCTGGATTGGGTCAGGGTCGCAAGGCAGCCCCCCTGCGGGGCGGGACACAGGGGTGCCCTCGTGCACCGGTGGTAAGAACCGACCGCTGGGTGATCGACGGAGATTTCTGCCAGTTGTGAGGTGTTTGTTGCCGGTTGCGACGGACCGCTGACCACCGGCTGGAACAGATACGGCGTAATTCTCGATCCGCTTCGAAGGCCTGACTCACCACCGTGATGGGTGAACCATGGAAGGAAAGGACTACAGGAAGCTCAGGCGCAGGATCATCGGGCTCACCCTGTGCTTTTCCCTGATCCCTCTCTTGACCCTCGGGTTCAGCATCTACTTCCAGTTCCAGAGGTCTTACACCGCCAAGATCATGCAGAACTTGAAGGCCATGGCCGAGAACAGGCGGGATGCTATCGACCTGTTCTTCGACGAGAGGATCTCCCAGCTCAACACCCTCGCCTATACCCACTCCCTGGATCAGTTGAGAGATGAACAATACCTTGAGCGGGTCTTCACCCTCATACAAAGCCGCTCCAGGTCCTTCGTGGACCTGGGGGTCATCGACCAGGACGGGGAACACGTGGCCTATGTGGGCCCGTACAACCTGAGAGGGGTGAACTACAAGAACGAGGATTGGTTCCAGTCGGTCATGTTCCGCGGGGTCCACATCAGCGACGTCTTCACCGGCTTCAGGAAATACCCGCATTTCATCATCGCCGTGGCCCGGAGGGAGGGCAACAGGGTCTGGATCCTCCGGGCGACCATAGACACCGAGATCTTCGAGGCCATGGTCAAGGCCGCGCAGGTGGGCAAGAAAGGAGATGCCTTCGTCCTCAACAAGTACAACGTGCTTCAGACCACGCCTCGCTTCGGCGGAGAGCTCCTGGGCAAGGTAATGTACACCGATTACGCAGCGGTTGCTGGCACCAGGGCCGAGGAGATGAAGATAGACGGTGAGGCGGCACTGGTGGCCTCGGCCTGGCTCAGGACCAAGGAGTGGCTCCTGGTGGTGAAAGAGGACCCTGGCGAGGAGCTGATGCCCATCCTCAGGGCTCGGGGCATGGCGATTGGCCTGGCCCTGGCCGGGGTACTGGTGATCGTCCTGGGGACCGTCTTCATCGCCAGGGCCATGACCGAGGAGATGATCAAGGCCGACCGGGAGAAGGCGATCTTGGATTCCAGTCTCATCCAGTCCAGCAAGATGGCCGCCTTGGGGAAACTGGCCGCCGGCATAGCCCACGAGGTCAACAACCCATTGGCCGTCATCAAGGAGAAGGCCGGCTGGATCCGGGACCTGCTCACGGAGGAGGACATAGCCGCAAGCAAGAACTTCAAGGAGTTCGAGGACTCCATCAAGAAGATCGAGTACCACGTGGAGAGGGCCAGGAAGGTCACGCACCGGCTGCTCGGCTTTGCCAGGCGTATGGAGCCTGTGCAGGAGACGGTGGACATGAACAAGCTGCTGGACGAGACGGCAGGGTTTCTGGACAATGAGGCACGCTTCAGGAACATCTCCATCCTGAGGGAGTTCGCCGAGGACCTGCCCATGGTGAGGAGCGACTCCTCCCAGTTGCAGCAGGTCTTCCTGAACATCCTGGAAAACGCCATAGACGCGGTGGGCAGGGACGGGGAGATCAGGATCAGTACCGAACTAGGCGAAAAGGGCAGGGAGGTCGTCGTCACCGTGGCCGACACCGGGCCTGGGATCCCCAAGGAGATGTTGGGCAAGATATTCGATCCTTTTTTCACAACCAAGTCCGTGGGCGATGGGACAGGCATGGGCCTGGCCATCAGCTATGGGATAGTGGACAAACTGAGGGGGAGGATCACCGTGGAGAGCGAGGAGGGAAAGGGGGCGACCTTTACGGTGTATCTCCCTTTGGGCTGAGACGATGGAGGGTGAGTGGTCAGAGAGGGTGGGGTGGAGGTGCCGGCACGCGGATCCCTAGGAGGTGAGGACCATGGAGCCGTTTAGGGTCCTGGTTGTGGACGACGAGGAGGATTTCCTGGAGACCCTGGTGAACCGCCTCAAGAGGAGGCAGGTCGACACGATGGGGGTGCAAAGTGGAGTTGCGGCCTTGGATCTCCTGAGCGAACAGGACTTCGATGTCGTCATACTGGACGTGATGATGCCTGCTATGGACGGTATAGAGACTCTCAAGAGGATAAAGGACCAGAAACCGTTCACGGAGGTGATCATGCTCACCGGGCACGGCTCGGTGGAGTCCGGGATCCAGGGGATGCGCCATGGCGCCTTCGATTACATCATGAAGCCGGCCGAGATCGATGACCTGCTGGTGAAGATCCGAGAGGCCTATGAGAGGATTCGGATCCACAAGGAAAGGGGCTGAGGCGGAGGGGCCGCGTTTCAAGCGCAAGAGGATCATGGCCTACGGTCCGAGTATCCTGGCCGTGGCGGCCGCGGGGTTGTGCGCCTTCCTCCAACGGGACCTCCTCGCCCCTGGAATCCTCCTCCTCCTCGGAGCCGCCTCCTATTTCCAGGGCCGCAGCCTCCTGCAAGGGATCAGGCTGGCCGAGCAGCAGCGCTCTCTCTTGGACGCGCAGCTCGTCCAGTCACAGAAACTCGCCTCCATCGGGGAGCTCTCCGCCAGCATTGCCCACGAGATCAACAACCCCCTCGCCATCATCGCCCAGGAGACGGAGTGGTTGCGCCACCTACTCAAAGGGCTCGTGGGTGAAGAGGCACAGGAGAAGGCGGATTTCTCCGACTCGTTGAGGGAGATCGCCGTGCAGGTGGATCGCTGCAAGGAGATCACCCAGAATCTGCTCAACTTCGCGCGCAAGGTGGAGCCGGTGATCCAGGAGGTCAATGTGAACAAGGTCGTCCAGGACATGGCCAAGCTGGTGGAGCGAGATGCGAGCGAGCTTGGCATCTCGGTTCAAAGAGATCTGGCCTCTGACCTGCCGCCCATACTCTCCGATGGCCCGTGCCTGAGACAGGTGGTCCTCAACCTCCTGAACAACGCCAGACAGGCCATAAGAAAGGGAGGCTCGATCACCGTG
>CAZOXN010000111.1:0-7464 GCA_964583655.1 uncultured Desulfarculaceae bacterium
GGAAGTACGCCGGGGAATAGGGCTTCAGGGTGTTGGAGCGCCACGGATACCTCACGGTGCGGGGTGCCTCGGGGGTCCTCTCGAGACGGGGATGGAAGGATCGCGGGGGGCGCCAAGCCCTGGACGAGATGAGGACGCTCATCGAGCTGACGGGTTACGATGCGGGGCTCACCGTGGACGGGCCACATGGCCCCCCCCTCGTGGTGAAGCAAGGGATCATCCTCCTGGCGAGCCAAGTCGGAGCGCCCATAGTGCCCATGGCCGTAGCCTCCCGTCCGCGCATCACCCTCTTCACCTGGGACGCCATGCACATCCCGCTGCCGTTTTCCAGGATGGTCTACCTGTTTGGGGAGCCCCTATACGTTCCCAGGACGGACGACGAGGGGCTCTTGGAAGATCTTCTGAGAGAGCTTCAGGGGCGCATGATCGCGCTCACCGAGAGGGCAAACCGGTGGTTCAAGGACGTCTCATCAGGGGAAACCCCAGTTCCTCCCTCTGCTTGAGGTAGGCGTGAGCGCAACCTCTTGCCAGCTTGCGGACCCGGCCGATATAACGCGTGCGCTCCGCAACGCTGATTGCCCCCCTCGCATCCAGCAGATTGAAGGTGTGGGAGCATTTGAGACAATGGTCGTAAGCAGGCATGACCAGCCCCAACTCCAGCAGCCTCGCAGACTCCGTCTCGAACATCTCGAACAGTCGCATGAGGGACCCCACGTCCGCCTCCTGGAAATTGTAACGGCAGAACTCCACCTCCCCCTGGAAGTGGACATCTCCGTAACGGATACCTTGGCCCCATTCGAGGTCGAATACGTTATCCACGCCCTGAAGGTACATGGCGATCCGCTCGATCCCATAGGTGATCTCAACCGGGATGGGATTGAGGTCCACCCCTCCTGCCTGTTGAAAATAGGTGAATTGCGTGATCTCCATTCCATCCAGCCAGACCTCCCACCCCAGACCCCATGCGCCGAGGGTGGGTGATTCCCAATCATCCTCCACGAAGCGGATGTCGTGGGCCAAGGGGTCCACCCCGAAGGACTTCAGGCTCTCGAGGTATATCTCCTGTATCTCCTGCGGAGAAGGCTTCATCACGACCTGATACTGGTAGTAATGCTGAAGACGATTGGGGTTTTCCCCGTATCGCCCGTCCGTGGGCCTGCGTGAAGGCTCCACGTAGGCCACATTCCACGGCTCTGGTCCCAGGACACGGAGGAAGGTGGCCGGGTTGAAGGTCCCAGCCCCCACCTCGACGTCATAAGGGTGCTGGATGATGCATCCCTGGCTCGCCCAGTACCTCTCGAGGGCGAATATCAGCTCCTGAAAAGTCATTCCCTAGCCACCTCCCCCTCTTCCTGCGCGGGAATAGCGCCCTTTTCCAAGGCCTCCAGAAAGAAGACGGATTTCAGCTTCCGACCCACATGGTACGTGTAGAAGGCACGTAGTAGCGTGCGACCCTCCCGCACCGCAAGCGGGGTCAGGGCGAGCCTGTGGATCCTATCCAGATCCACCCTCCTGGCCTCGTCGAGGGCTCGGATCGTGCCCAAAGACACCTTTGCCCCTCTCCTATCCCTCTCAGCACAATCCGCGCAGACCACTACTCCCCGCTCGACCAGGAAATTGACCCATGACCCCTTGAGGGTTCCATCGCACACAACGCAACGATCCAGCCTTGGCCTGTATCCTGCCAGGTCCAGGACCTTCGCCTCGAAGATCCTGAGCAGGCCCTCCCCTCCCTTTCCGGCGTCCAGGAGTTGGAGCACCCGGAGGAGCAGCGGGAGAAGACCCGGCAATGGATGTCGCTCCGCAGTGCATCCTGAAATCCATTCGGCCACATAACACGCCCTGGCGAAACCAGTCAGGCCTTCCCTAACTCCTCGATGATAATCGATCAGGTCTGCCCCATCAATGCGTACCAGGGGCGTGCTGGGCCTCTCGAAACCGCGCAACTTCACGTGAGCCAGAAGTTCGAGATTGGCCCCGAAACGCCTACGGCTGCGTTTCGCTCCCTTGGCCACTCCCCGCATCTTGCCCCGTTCGTCACCATAGAAGGTGATCAGCCGGTCCCTTTCCAGGAAATCCGCTGAATGGAGGATCACAGCTTCGGTGACGAAGGGGGGCATATCTTGCCAACGAATCTGGGGAGAAATGGGCGTCATCCCCAACTGTCTGAGGTATCTTGGACCTTTTGGAGAGATCAGTCAAGCGTGGCTTCCCAGCGGGATCTTGTTGCTATACTATGATCCATATGGAGAACCCAATAGCCGCCGGTACACGGCCATGAGAGATCGCAAGACCTGCGCTATACCAGGGGCAGTCATGCCATTCCCCGAGCTCAGAGGGATCCTCCTGGCCAGGCCCAGGGGATTCTGCGCCGGGGTGAAACGGGCCATAGAGACCGTAGAGATCGCCCTCAAGCTCTTCACCCATCCAGTCTACGTCTTCCACGAGATCGTGCACAACACCCACGTGGTGAACGACCTCGGGACGCGTGGTGCGAGGTTCGTCGAAGATCTGGAAGAGGTCCCGACTGGGAGCGTGCTCGTATTCTCCGCTCACGGGGTCTCTCCGCAAATAAGATCCAAGGCCGAGGCCAAAGGGCTCCGCGTGGTGGATGCCACTTGCCCCCTGGTCACCAAGGTTCACGTGGAAGCGAAGCGATTCGCAAGGCAAGGGAAGACCATCCTGCTCGTAGGCCACAAGGGCCATGAAGAGGTGGTGGGGACCATGGGAGAGGCACCTGACAGCATACGGGTCGTCATCTCCGAGGAAGACGTGGGACAGGTGGATGTCAGGGACCCGGATCGAGTCGCGGTGATCACCCAGACCACCCTCTCTCTGGACGAGACCAGGGAGATCATGGATGCCATAGTGGCACGGTTCCCGAAGGTGGTCACCCCTTCCAAGAAGGACATCTGTTATGCCACTACCAACCGTCAGATAGCCGTTAAGGAGATCGCCCACCGAACGGATATGATCCTGGTGATCGGATCAAGGAACTCCTCCAACTCGCGTCGGCTGGCCGAGGTAGCCCAGGCCCTCCAGAGGAGGGCTCACCTCATAGACGACATATCCGACATCGATCCTCGGTGGTTCGAAGGCGTAAAGGTGCTCGGGATCACAGCCGGGGCCAGTGCCCCTGAGCACCTCGTCCGAGAGGCCGTTGGATACTTCAGGGAGATGGGGGTGGAGGAGGTGGAGGAGTTGACCAGCATGGAGGAGGAAAAGGTCAGATTCGGTCTCCCCACCGAACTCAGGAGGATCGGTTCCAACCTCTTTCATTCGAGCTGAAAACGGATGGGTATCTCCACCTCCATTTCCACGGGCTCGTCGTTCAGTGTCGCAGGTATGAAGCGCCAAGAGCGAACCGCCTGGATCGCGGCCCTGTCCAGGAGCTCGTGACCGCTCCCTTTGCCTACCCTGATGTCTGCCGCACTCCCATCCTTGAGGACTCGAGCCGTCACCACCACCGTGCCCTCGTACCCACGCCTCCGGGCCGTTTCGGGATACTCAGGTTTGGGGTTCAGGTCGTACCTGGGGAGGGCCCGTTGGAGTCTCGCTGCCGGCCCACCGCTCTCTCTCGTCGGCGGTGCATCTCCTGAGGCCTTGGCAACAGTGGGCCCCTCTCCCCTCTCACTACTGGCCGAGGGGGTCTCCAGGGATGGCGCCTCGGACCCCTCCGAGGAAACCTCGGGGGTCTCAGCCGCAGGCGCAGGTACCGTTGGTGATGCGATATCCCTGGGTGGGGCATTCACAGCCCTTGCTACCCTTCGGTCCACCGCTCTCGCCTTGGGACGCTCAATGGAACGAGGGGGAGGGCTGGTATCGGGGACCACTTCAGCGGAGGAGACGGGCTCCATAGCGACAGGGGACGGGAGCGAGTCATGGACCGTCCTCTCTGGGGCGCGCTCTACCAGCGTCAACTCCAGGTACGTGACGTGGGGATCCCTCCTGCCCACTGGGTCCACGGACCATGGGATCTGGAACAACCCCCAGTGGACGATGAGCGAGGCCAGCCCTGCCCACACGAGCCTCCTCTCCAACTCATCCCTCCTCGCCCCTGGTCTCCAGATTGACCCTGGCTATTCCCGCCCGCCTTATTCGATCCAGGACCTGCATGATCGTGTCGTAGCTCACCAACCTGTCCCCCCTCAGGGAAACCCTATCCAGTCCCGATGCACTCGCCCGTTCCGCCAAGACCGATGATAGATCCTCCATGTCGGTCTGGGCCCCTTCCACGAAGACCTTTCCCATCCCGTCTACGCTTACCTCCAGCGCCTCACTCCTCTCCGGGGTCGACGTGGCAGCCCTCGGTAGCTGGAGCGGGACCCCTCTCTGGACGATCATGAAGAGGGAGACGTATATGAAGAAACTGAGGAGCAAGAAGGTTACGTCGATCAGGGGGATCATCTCGATCCTGGCCCTCCTCTTCTCCACCCTTTCCACCCTCATGGCAGACGCTCCCCTTCTTCCGGCGGCTGGACACGAAAAGAGGCATGGCCCTCGTTGCGGGCGCTGTTCCTCTTGTGGACGATTTCCAAGGACGTGCCGTATGTCTCCATCTCCCCTGCAGCCCCTTCGGCCCTCCTCTGGAAATAGTTGTACGCGACCAGGCAGGGCAGGGCGATGAGGAGCCCCGCGGCCGTAGTGATCAGGGCCTCTGCGACACCCACGGTCACGACCCTCGGGTCCTGGAAGCCCGAGGTGCCGAGCAAGTCAAAGGCCTTGATGATGCCGGTGACCGTTCCCAATATCCCGAGCATGGGAGAAAGGGTAACGAGGGTGTCCAGCACGGGGAGGCCGCGCCTCATGCGGCGCAGTTCGTCTTCAGCCGCCATCTCCATGGCGCTGGTGAGCGAGAAGGCGCGGTGCAGGATCCCGCTGATCAAGACACGCACTACGTAGTCACGGTTGCCTTGCACCCTTTGTCGGATCTCGTCGTACTGCTCACCTTCGGCTAGGGAGAGCACCTCGTCCACCAGGCGCGGATTCCGCCTGGTGGACTCTCGGATCCAGAAAAACGCCCTCTCCATGATCACGGCCAGGGCGATCACAGAACAGATCAAGAGCGGCCACATTACAGGGCCGCCCCGCTGGAACATCTCCATCATCTTCATCCTCCATTCCTGGCTTGACCTTCCACGTCTATCAGGGGGGTTATGCGAGGGGCCCCGTTCTGGGGGTTTCGGTCCACCACAACGCGTCGGCCATAGACCTCCCATATGGTGGCAGGGGTGAGCACATCCTCGGGACGCCCCAGGGCATGGATCTCCCCACCCTTCATGAGCAACAGCCTCTCGCATGCCAAAGCGGCAAGGTTCAACTCGTGGGAGACCCACACAATGGTGATCCCGTCCTCACGGTTCAGCCTCACCAGGAGATCGAGGAATTCCATCTGATGGCGCAGGTCCAGGTGGACGGTCGGCTCGTCGAGCAAGAGCACCTCCGGCTCCTGGGCAAGGGCCCTGGCGATGAAGACGCGCTGGCGCTCCCCCCCGCTCAACTCGTTGATGTCCCGGTCCAAGAGACTCGAGCAGTTCGTCCTCTCCAGACTGCGCAGGGCAATGCCGACGTCCTCCCTCCCCTCGAACCCCAAGGGTGGGAGGTGAGGGTTCCTGCCCATGAGGACGACCTCCATCACCGCGAACCCATAGAGCATTGGGGCCTCTTGGGGCACCACCGCCACATGACGGGCGATCTCCCTGCGCCTCAGACCGCGGAGGTCTTTCCCCTTTAGGTTGATCCTCCCCCTCTCCGGGCGGAGTATCCCGTCCAGGAGGCGCACCAGGGTGGTCTTGCCACAGGCGTTTGGTCCCAAGATCCCCAGGATCTCCCCCTGTCGGACCTGGAAGTCCAGGCCACGAAGGACCCATCTCGCCCCATAGCGAAAAGACACTCCCTCCACGCTCAGGACAGGCTCCACTTGGGTCCTCTCTGCCGAAGCAAGACTATGAAAAAGGGGGCACCCAAAGCGGCCGTCACCACCCCGACCGGTACCTCGTTGGGGGCCAGAACCACCCTGGCCATTGCGTCCGCCAAGATCAGGAATACCCCACCACACAGGGCAGACAACGGCAACAGGAGACGGTGATCCGGACCAAAGGCCATGCGCACGAGGTGAGGGACGATCAGCCCGACGAACCCAATGATCCCGCTTACCGAGACAACCGCGCCGGTCAGGAGCGATGTCACGGCGAAGAGGACCCACTTCTGTTCTTCCACAGGCACACCCAGTTGTAGGGCGGTCTCCTCACCGGCCGCCAGGAGGTTGAGGCCTCGGGCGTGCCCCAGGATGACCACCAAGGCCAATGCGGCCAAAGGGGCCACCAGCAGCACGTGATCGAACCTGGCGGATGTGAGGTCCCCGTAAAGCCAGAAGAGCATGTGATGGAGCTTCTCCTCGGTGCTGATGGTGAGCACCAGCATGATGACGGAGGTGAAAAAGGCGTTGACTATGACGCCGGTCAGGAGGAGGGTGTTGGTGTGTAGCCGGCCCTTGGAACCAGCGACGAAGAAGACCAAAGATACGGTAAGGAGGTCGCCGAGAAAGGCCGCTGCAGGGGTCACCAGAGGATAGACAGCCACCCCCACGGCTATGGAGAGCAGCGCCCCGGCCGCAGCCCCGCTGGAAAGCCCGAGGATGAACGGCTCGGCCAAGGGGTTTCTCAACAAGGCCTGAAAGACCGCACCCGATGGTGCCAAGGCCATCCCCACTAGGCCGGTCAGCAGGGTCCTGGGAAGCCGAATCTCCAGGAGGATCGCGCGCTCCATGGGATCAAGTGGAGGGCCTTTGCCCAGGAGCTAGTGAAAGAGCCCGCCGACGGCACGCCCCCATCCTATGGAGACCACCCCTACGACCAGGGCGAGGAGCATGGCCAAGGCGAGCGCCATCAAGGCAAGGGCGCTCAAGAGGCAAACCTTCCGAGGGGTCACCACGCCTTGAAGCCCTCCTCTCAGTGGCGCACGGATACCACGAGCCTCAGGCGGCCCGGATGCAACCTGCACCCCCTGTACTGCCTGCAGCTGGAAGGTGTCCTCCCCCAGCGAGGCCCCGGATGCGGGCTCGGAGTCGCGAGGGAATCGAGCACTGAGACCATACCCCCTGGAGCGCTCCTGGCGCAAGCGATGGCTCCTGAATGGGCGCAAGAACGACGGATCACCTGACGCGAGCCGGAGGGCCGGGGGTCGACATCTCTTGGTCTCAATTGCCCTCCCCTCTCAAGAGCCGCCCAGCCTCGGGGTGGATGTACCCCACCATCTCCTCCAGCCCGTCCAGGATCCTAGGGCTTGGACGATCGATAAGATCCCCGTTGATCAAGTGCACGCGGCCCGAGGCCACTGCCGGTATCTCCTTCCATTTCTGCCATCTGCGAAGCTCTTTGCCAGCGTCCGTCTCACCCGCCATGGAGGAGACCAGGATCACCTCAGGCCCTGCCTGGAGGACCCTTTCCACGCTCAAGATCGGGT
>CAZOXN010000112.1:0-7463 GCA_964583655.1 uncultured Desulfarculaceae bacterium
CCCAGGGGTTGGCGCGGTTCGCGCCGACGCAGGCCGGCGTCACCGTGATCAAGTCGGTCGTCGCCGTGTCGATCGTCATCGGCCTGCTCTGGAGCCTCGGCCAGGGGGCCCTGGCCGAGGCGAACCTTCGTTTGGCCTCCACAGGATGGCTGCAGGTGGAACGACTGGAGAAGGAACTGGCCACGGTAAGGGCGCAGGTCCAGAGGGCCGAGGCCGCCTTAAGGCTTGCAGAGACGCAGAGGAATGAAACCGGGCTTCAGGCCCCCATCTCCGGGGTCGTGCTGGTCAAGGACGCAGAGGAAGGAGAGGTCCTCCCGGCCGGGACCCCTGTCCTCACCTTGGGAGACCTAGAAAACGTATGGCTCAAGGCCTACATACAGGAGGAGGATCTGGGCAGGGTTCAACTGGGCCAGAGGGTGCAGGTCAAGACCGATACGTTCCCCGGAAAGGCCTACGAGGGGGTCCTCTCCTTCATCTCCGACGCCGCAGAGTTCACCCCCAAGAACGTCCAGACACAGAAAGAACGCGTCAAACTCGTGTACAGGATAAAGGTGAGCGTGGCCAACCCCACAGGGGAGCTCAAACCAGGGATGCCTGCCGATGGCGTCATCCTGCTGGGAGAGGCCCCATTATCGCAGCTCCGTCCCAAGCCCATACCGAAGCAGACCCCATGACCGTCAACACGGCCATCCAGACCCGCTCCTTGACCAGATCTTTCGGCCGTACCGAGGCCCTGCGCGGGCTGAACCTGGACATCAAGGAGGGGGAGATATACGGGCTGGTGGGGCCTGACGGGGCGGGCAAGACCACCACCATGCGGATCCTGTGCGGGATAATGGAGCCCACTTCCGGGGAGGTGCGGGTCCTGGGAGGGCCTCCCCAGAAGGCGCGCAGGCACATAGGGTACATGCCTCAGCGCTTCGGCCTGTACGAGGACCTGACGGTGAGGGAAAACCTCCTCTTCTATGCGGACCTCTTCGGTGTGAGGAAGGCCGATCGCGATGCCCGGCTGGCCAGGCTCATGTCATTCAGTCAGTTGGGGCCTTTTCATGGACGCAGGGCAGGGCACCTCTCGGGCGGCATGAAACAGAAGCTGGCCTTGGCCTGTGCCTTGATCCACACCCCACAGGTCTTGCTTTTGGACGAGCCCACCTGCGGGGTAGACCCCGTCTCCAGGAGGGACTTCTGGAGGATCCTCTATGAGCTCTTGCGGGAGGGGGTGACCCTTTTTGTATCCACCGCCTATCTGGACGAGGCGGAGCGATGCCACCGAGTGGGCCTCCTCCACAAAGGCCGCCTCTTGGACGAGGGACCACCCGAGAGGATCCTCTCGCGCGTGCCCGGGCGGATCTTCGAGATAGAGGTCAAGGACGCCAGAGGGGCCCGTTCGTTGATCCAGGCCCACCCTGGCGTGCTCCAGACAGGGGTCTTTGGCCAGAGGCTCCACGTGGCCCTTCAAGGAAAGGAGGTCCTTGCCGGCATCCTGGAGATTTTTGGGTCAGCAGGGATCAGGGTGTCCAATGCCAGGGAGATCCCGCCCACACTGGAGGACGCCTTCATCGCCATGATCGGGGATGCGACCGAAAAGGAGTCCCAATGAGTGGCGTGGCCGTCCGAGTGAGGGGGCTAACCAGGCGCTTCGGTGCCTTCACCGCAGTGGACAACATCGACCTCGATGTGCTGGACGGGGAGATCTTCGGCTTTCTAGGCCCCAATGGGGCAGGCAAATCCACGACCATCCGGATGCTTTGCGGACTCCTGATCCCTTCGGAGGGGACCGGGACAGTGGCGGGTTACGACATCCTGAGGCAACCGGATCGGATCAAGGAGCACATAGGATACATGTCCCAGCGCTTCTCCTTGTACGAGGATCTCACCGTGGGACAGAACCTGCGTTTCTACATGGGGATCTATGGGATCCCCCGCGGCCGGAGGCCAGAGCGCATGGCCTTCGCCATGGAGGTGGCAGGGCTTACGGGACGCGAGGAGACCCTGGCCAGAGAGCTGGCCACCGGCTGGCGCCAGAGGCTCGCCCTGGCCTGCGCCATCCTCCACGAGCCCCCCATCCTCTTTCTGGACGAGCCCACCTCAGGGGTGGACCCCATCTCCAGGAGGCGTTTCTGGGACTTGATCCATGGCCTGGCCCAAAGGGGGACCACGGTCTTCGTGACCACACACTATATGGACGAGGCGGAGTACTGCGACAGGCTCGCCCTCATAGACGGGGGGAGGATAGTGGCCCTTGGGTCCCCCACGGAGCTCAGGACCCGCTTCATGGAACAGGCCGTCCTGGAGGTAGAGGCCTTGCCCCTGCTGGATTCCCTGGAGGCCCTCCAGGAGAGCAGTGAGGTCCTGGACGCCGCCTTCTTCGGTCAGAGGCTCCACGTGCGCGTTGCGGACCCGCGTTCCGGGGCCGAGGCCGTGAGAAACGCCTTGAGGGCCAGGTCCGCTGAGGTCCTGAGAATCGAGGAGGTCATCCCGTCCCTGGAAGACGTGTTCGTGGCCCTGGTGAGGAGCAAGAAGGGGGCATCATGAGCTGGAGACGGGTCTGGGGCGTGAGCCGCAAGGAGTTCATCCACGTGTGGCGCGACCCCAGGAGCCTGGGCATGGCCCTGGCCATCCCGCTCTTGCTCCTCTTCCTCTTCGGCTATGCCCTGACCTTGGATGTGCGAGACATCCTCACCGCTGTCTACGACCAAGATCGCACCCCCTTGAGCCGGGACTACATCTCCAGGTTCTCACGATCCGGGTACTTCCTCATCACCCATCACGTGGAAAGCTACCGGGAGGTCCAGCAGCTCGTGGACTCGGGCGAGGTGGTGGTGGGGCTCGTGATACCGAAGGACTTCTCCAAGGACCTCCTGAGGGGCAGGGCCACGCAGGTCCAGGCCCTCCTGGACGGCAGTGACTCCAACCGCGGGACCATCACGCAAGGTTACATAGAGTCCATAAGCATGCTCTTCGCCCAACAGTGGCTCCTCAGGACCATAGAGCGCCTGGGGGTGAAGGAGATGGAGCCCCCCATCGACCCGAGGATCCGGGTCTGGTTCAACGAGGAACTGGAGAGCCGCAACTTCATCATCCCAGGGCTCATGGCCGTCATACTCATGATGATCGCCGCCTCCCTCACCTCCTTGACCGTGGCGAGGGAGTGGGAGCGCGGCACCATGGAACAGCTCATCTCCACCCCCATCCGCGCAGCAGAGTTGATCCTGGGGAAGTTCGTCCCTTATTTCGCCATCGGGATGGTGGACGCCCTCATGTGCGTGGCCATGGCCACCTGGCTCTTCGGGATTCCGCCCAAGGGCAACCCGGTCTTCTTGATGTTCCTCTCGGCGTGGTTCCTCATGGTGGCCCTGGGGTTGGGGCTTCTGATCTCCATCAGGGCGAGAAACCTCCTGCTGGCCAACCAGGTGGCGATGATTACATCCTTTCTCCCATCCTTCCTCCTCTCAGGGTTCATATGGGCCATAGGAAACATGCCTGTGGCCGTCCAATGGGTCACCGCCGTTGTCCCGGCCCGGTACTTCATAGAGATCATAAAGGGGGTCTACATAAAAGGGGTCGGCTTGGAGGCCGTCCTCGGGTCCGCCGTGGTCCTGGGGATCATGGGGGTGATGGTCTTCGCCTTGGGCGTGAGGAGCTTCAGGCGCACAGTGGGATAGGGCTGCAGATGATAGAACGCATCAGACAGATGATCATCAAGGAATTCATCCAGATCTTTCGGGACAAGCGCATGAGGGTGATCCTATTCCTCCCACCCCTGATTCAGCTCTTCATCTTCGGTTACGCGGTCACCATGGACATCAAGGAGATCAGGACTGCCATCCATGACCAGGACCGCACCCCGGAGAGCAGAGAGCTGGTCCATCGTTTCGTGCGCTCCGGTTATTTCAAGGTCTGGGCGGTCCTGGACTCGTCACGCCAGGTGGACCGGATGGTGGACTGGGCAGAGGTCAGCGCCGTCATCAGGATCCAAAAGGGCTTTGCCGCTGCCTTGAATGGCCGGAGGGAGGCCGCTGTCCAGGTCATTGTCGATGGGACCGACTCCAACACGGCCACTGTGGTCATGAACTACTCCCAGAGGATCCTCAACCAATACGTCCTGGAGCTGATGCAGGAGAGATACGGGGAGCTTTCCCGGCGCATCGGTGTGGAGGCAGGCAGGCCGGTGCCGCACCATTTCGGTCCAGTCACCGTCCAGACCAGGGCCTGGTACAACCCGAACCTGGAGAGCCGAAACTTCTTCGTCCCAGGAATCATTGCCATGATAGTGATGCTGGTAACCCTGCTGCTCACCTCCATGGCAGTCGTGAGGGAAAAGGAGCTGGGCACCATGGAGCAGCTCATGGTGACGCCCATCCGGCCGGTGGAGCTGATCATCGGCAAGACCCTCCCCTTCGCCCTGGTGGGCTTGGCAGACGTGGTGCTCGTGACCGTGGTGGGGGTATTCTGGTTCCAGGTCCCCATCAGGGGGAGTGTCCTGCTTCTCTTCTTCGCCACATGCCTTTTCTTGCTGAGCTCCTTGGGGGTCGGTTTGTTCATCTCCACGGTCTCAGGCACGCAACAGCAGGCCTTGATGGCCACCTTCTTCTTCTTCGCGCCAGCGGTCCTCCTCTCGGGGTTCAACTTTCCCATCGAGAACATGCCGGGATGGATCCAAGCCCTGACGCATCTCAACCCTCTTCGTTACTTCCTGGTGGTCATCCGAGGGGTATTCCTGAAGGGAAATGGTCTCTTGATCCTGTGGCCCCAACTGCTTGCCTTGGCGATCCTGGGTGCCTGCGTGATGGGGCTCAGCGTGGCCCGCTTTCGCAAGAGGCTGGGGTAGGAGAACGATGCGGGGGGCCTTGTTTCCCCGAGTCGTGCGTCTCGCCGGATGAGCCGGCACCGGTCCATGGACGTTGACTTCTCCAGGGGGGCCTGGTACTTTGAATTGTCCAGCCCCTCACGGGGCCTTTTTGTTCACTCCAAGGAGTCGCACATGGATGGCAAGGTCTTCTTGGCCACATTCGCCACTGTCTTCCTGGCCGAGATGGGGGACAAGACCCAGTTGGCTGCCCTCACAATGACAGCGGACAGCCGCTCCCCATTGTCGGTCCTCCTCGGGGCCAGCACGGCCCTGTTGCTGGCCACCTCCCTCGGGGTCCTCTTCGGGACCGCCATCGCGGAGTGGGTACCGCAGCACATCCTCAAGAAGGCGGCAGCCGGCGCCTTCATCATCATCGGCATCGTCATGCTCGTTGGAAAGTGGTAGGGCAAGGCCGTGGTCCCAGGACAGATCGTAGAGTTCATCGAAGAGGGCAGGGTCATCTGCGCGGTCTGTCTGGAGGAACGGAAGGGCAGGGTCCGCTGCCTCACCGAGGCGCTCCGGGAGGTCACTCTGTCCAGCGCCCGTCTGGTCCATCTGTCCGAGGAACGCCTTTCCTTGAACCAGTCTCGCGAGTCTTTGGCCCGTCACCTCCAAGCCCGTTCGGCCACGCGGAAAGAACTGGCCAAACAGATCCAGGTGGAGGAGCTCTGGGAGGTCCTCCGCGAGGGGGGCGAGGAATACAGCCCCAAAGAGATCGCTGAGCTCGCCTTTGGCCGGGCCGGAGATGACCAGAGCTCGGCGGTGATACGCGCCATGCTGGCAGATCGCCTCTATTTCAAGTTCCGGGTGAAGGGATTCAGGCCCAATGACCAGGAGACCGTGGAGAAGATCCTCGCCCAGAGGAGCCGCGAAGAGGAGAAGGAGCGCCAGATCCGGCATGGTGCCGAGTGGGTCCGGGCTGTCTGGGCGGGCCGCCACGAGCAGCCCCCCCCGGAGGAGCAGGAGATAGTGGAGCTCCTCAAGGACTACGCCTTGTACGGCAAGGGGGCCCGAGGCGCCCAGGCCGCGGAAGAGATCCTCAGGCGCGCGGGCCTGACTCATCCCCTGGCCGCCTTCAGCGCCTTGGTCAAGATGGGCGTCTGGTCCGTGGACGAAAACCTTCACCTCCATCGCCATGGGACGCGGAGGGAATTCCCGCCTGCGGTCCTGGAACAGGCCGTGGCCTTGAAGGAGATGGTCGGGGCCAAAAAGCGTGAACCCGGGGCCCGGGAGGACCTGCGGGATCGCCTCATCTACACCATCGACGAGCCCCATACCAAGGACGTCGACGATGCACTGGCCATCGAACCCCTGCCTCAAGGGTTTCGCGTGGGGATATTCATCGCTGACGTCTCAGAGCTGATCCCCAAGGGCTCCCCCCTGGACCGCGAGGCAGCCCTGCGAGCCACCTCCATATACCTGCCCGAGGAGAGGATCCCCATGTTCCCCTCGGAGGTGTCTGAGGGGCTCTGCAGTCTGCACGAGGGAGAGACCAGGCCGGCCGTTGGCCTCCTGGTGGATGTGGACATCCACGGCGGGTTGATGGACCATCGTTTCTGCCTCTGTTGGATCAGGGTCAAGCAGCGGATGTCATACGCCGAGGCGGATGCGGTGGCGGATGACCCTCAAGGGCCCTTGGGTACCCTCTTTCGGATCGCGCGGGCGTGGCGGGAGCAAAGGGTCAGAAACGGGGCTCTGCTGCTGCCCCTCCCAGAGGTGATTGTCAAGGTGGATGACGACGGCCGGATCTCCCTGGAACGCCGCGACAGGGAGACCCCCTCCCAGGTCCTGGTGAGCGAGATGATGATCCAGGCCAACCGCATGGCGGCTCAGCGCTTGAAGGAGGCATCGATCCCGGCCATTTACAGGGCCCAAGGGGAGCCGCGAGAACGGATCGTCGAGGCCCACGGCGGGGACCTACTCCTCAACTATCGCCAGCGGAGGCTCCTCAACCGAGCGGAGTTCCTGCTGGAGCCAGGCTTCCACACAGGACTGGGGGTAGAGGCATATGTCACAGTGACCTCTCCCATCCGTCGCTTCCACGACCTAGTGATGCAGAGACAACTGGTGGCCTCCATCAAGGGGGAGGCACCTCCTTACAACAGGGAGGAACTCGAGGGGATCCTGATGAACTCGGAGGAGATCTTGGCCCAGGCCGCGCAGATGGAGCAGGCCAGGCAGAGGTACTGGCTGCTGCGCTATCTGGAAGGGAGAAAGGGCCTCCTGACCCAGGCCCTGGTCCTGGGTCGGTACGGCAAGAAGGTGCAATTCCTCCTGCCCGAGTTCATGCTGGAGACCTCTTTGCCTGCAGCCTCTGCCCCCTGGCTGCAGGAGGGGATGGAGGTGGCGGTGCGAATCGCCAGGGCCAAGGCGATGGAGGACGAACTGCGTGTCGAGATAGGTCAGGGGCACCCCTGACCGACCCTATTCCTTTGCCTTCCCGAGCTTCCTTTGCTCCTCGTCCCGGATCTCGCGGCGCAGGAGCTTGCCCACCTTGGACTTGGGCAGCATGTCCCGAAACTCCACGTAGTGTGGGACCTTGTAAGGGGCAAGCCTCTTCTTGCACCATTGTATCAGTTCAGCGGCACCCACCCCTCGGGCATCTTCCTTC
>CAZOXN010000113.1:0-7423 GCA_964583655.1 uncultured Desulfarculaceae bacterium
CTCGACAGCCAGGATCCCCTCGGTGGGGTCTGCCCCGAAAAGGACCACATTACGCCGCAAGTCCGGTGTCTTCATGCCGCCTCCATGATCCTCCCTTCCTGCTTGGCCGGGCGGGCAGAGAAGAAAGACAGCCAAAGGTTCTCTCTCGGACCGTTCACAGGAAAGATGACCTTTCCTTTTCCCCCGACTTGAGTGGCTGAGGCAGGCCGCCACATCGCCAGGACCCTGTTCATGGTAGATGATCCGTCTCGGTGAGGCAAGGAGAAGCACAAGAGGCCTGGTCATCTCCCCGTGGTTCTGATAGTCTAGCCTCACAGATATCACGCCCTTTGCTCGGGCTCGGACATGCTAAAAGACGGAGACAGGCTCGCCGGCCTATTCCACCTGATGATCGGTGCCTCCATGATCAGCTTCTCGGGCGTGTTCGTGAAACTGGCCCATGTTGGCCCGACCACCGCGGGGTTCTACCGGGTGCTTTTCGGGGGGATCATCCTCGTCTCGTTGGTCTTGGCCAAGGGCGATGGAACGTGGAAACGAGGGGCTTCGTGGGGCCATGCCATGCTGTGCGGCCTCTTCTTCGCCCTGGACCTCACCTTCTGGCACCGCAGTGTCCACGCCTTGGGCCCTGGGGTGGCGACCCTCCTTGCCAACTTCCAGGTGTTCTTCCTCGCAGGGTTCGGGATGATATTCCTCGCGGAGAGGGCCAGCCGTAGGCTCCTGTTCTCCATCCCAATGTCCCTGTTCGGACTGTTCTTGATAGTGGGGCTGAACTGGCGGGAACTGGAGATGGCCCAGAAGGGGGGCGTCCTTTTCGGATTGGCCGCTGCCGCCTGTTATGCCACCATGATACTCACCTTGAGGAGGGCCGAGCTGAGAGGGACATTTCCGTCCCCAGCTGCCAACCTCTCCGTGATATGCCTGGTCACATCCTTGGTCCTGGGGGTGGAGAGCTGGGGGTGGGGAGAGGGTTTTGGCATACCTGACCTCCAGAGCCTCGGCGCATTGGTGGCCTATGGATTGGTGAGCCAGGTGCTGGGGTGGATCTTCATCTCCAGGGGTATAGTCCGGGTGGAGGTCTCGCGGGCCGGCCTGGTCCTCCTCCTTCAACCCACGCTGGCCTTCGTGTGGGATGTCGCCTTGTTTGGCAGGGCATTCTCGGTTACCGACGGGGTCGGGGGACTTCTGGCCCTGATCGGCATCTACATGGGGGCCACCGCGTCCGGTGCTGGGCGCCAGAAGGCAGTCGGGGGCACTTCATGATCCCCATACGCGATACCATCCGATCGGAGAACCTCCCGGTGGTGAATTTCCTCCTCATAGGGGCCAATGTCATAGCCTTCCTCTGGCAGCTCTCCCTTGGACCAGGGCTGGAAAAGGCCCTCTTCACCTACGGGATCGTCCCTTTGCGGTACTCGGATTCGAGTCTCTCAGGCCATTTCAGCACGGCCCAACAGATTCTGCCCTTTTTCACCTCCATGTTCCTGCACGGGGGGCTATTCCACATACTGGGGAACATGTGGTTCCTCTACATCTTCGGGGACAACGTGGAGGACAGGCTCGGCCATCTGCGCTATCTCTTCTTCTATCTCCTTTGCGGGCTCATGGCCGGGGTGGCCCACATCGTGACGAACTGGGATTCCGGAATCCCGACCATAGGGGCCAGCGGGGCCGTAGCCGGGGTCATGGGGGCCTACTTCGTCACCTATCCGCGGGCCAGGATCGTCACGCTCATCCCGTTGTTCTTCCTCTTCCAGTTCGCGGAGCTCCCGGCCTTTATCTTTCTGGGCCTTTGGTTCCTGATGCAACTGGTGTCGGCCGGTTTGAGCCATGGCGGGGCCGCTGGGATCGCCTGGTGGGCCCACGTCGGCGGATTCGTGTGCGGCATCGTTCTCTTGAAGCTCTCCCAGGCGATCCCGAGGGTGGGAGTGGACACCGGATTGCGTCAGCACACGCGGAGGCGGTCCACCCCGCGGCTGCACACTGTCTCGGCCCGTTTTCCCTCCGAAGACCTGGATGTCCACGGGTCCATCCGCATCGCGCCGAGGGAGGCCGCCTTGGGGACCAGGAAGATGATATCCGTCGACCATGGACTGAGAAAGAAGACCTTCATGGTCACGATCCCCCCCGGGGTGGAGGAAGGGACGGTGTTGCGCCTCAGGGGGCTAGGCCGAAAGGGACCGGAGGGGCTCCGGGGAGACCTGTACCTGGAGATAACTGTTGGGACGTGAACTTCAGCGAGATCATGGCCTGCGGTCAACAGTTTTTTGTCGGTCGAAAAGAATGCGCCCAGATAATCAAAGGAGAAGAGACGCCCCGGGAGCCCTTCTCCCATGGGCGATGGCGATTCCACAGACCAGAGATGAAACGAGAAGATCCACCCAACGCCAGGACCCCAACGGTCTCCACTTGGGGGAGGCTCACGGGTTTGGTCTTGGCGATATCATCCACGGGTATGGCAGGCCTGCCCCTCCAGTTCATCAATGGGAGGCGAGGTATTCCTTGACACCATCGGAGTCAGCCCGCATCGCATCCTTGCCTTCCTCCCAATCCGCAGGGCAGACGAGGCCGGCGTGAGTGGTGACATACTGGAAGGCCTTCAATACCCTTCTGGCTTCGGCAACGGAGCGCCCCACCGAGAGGTTGTTGATGGTGCTATGCATGACGATGCCGTCCGGGTCGATGAGGAAGAGCCCGCGGAGCGCCACACCCTCCTCCTCCAGGAGGATCCCATAGGCCCTGGCCGCGGTCTTGTTTATGTCCGAAAGGAGTGGGTAACCCAGGCTCCCTCCAAGGCCGCCGTCCTCTATCTTGGTCTCCACCCACGCCTTGTGAACGTAAGTCGAATCCACGGAGATGCCGAAGACCTCGCAATTCAGTCCCCGGAACTCCTTGGCGGCCTTGGAGAAATTGAGGACCTCAGTGGGGCATACAAAGGTGAAATCCAGGGGATAAAAGAGCAGGAAGACCCATTTGCCTCGATGGTCGGACAGCCTGTACTTCTTGAAATGCCCCTCGAAGTACCCCTCTAGCTCGAAATCAGGTGCCTTCTTCCCGACCAGACACATGGCAGGACCTCCTGTAGGGATTGTGTCGAACCTCTTCAATTGAGTAATCTAACCGGGCCGGTGTCGTTTTTCAAGGGGCCGGTGAGAGATTTCTTCGGGCATGGGGATTGGCATGAGGCGAGATCGCGTTATACTGGTCGTAGCACTGAGACCATGTAAAGGCACGAGCGGTGGGAAGGGGATAGAGGAGATGAAGAGGCTGTCGAGGAGGGGATTTCTGAAGGCGGCAGTGGTGGGGGGTGCGGCGTTGACGGCGGTGCCCACGGTGCACGTGAGGAGGTCTCCTGCTGCTTGGGCACGCGCGAGTCGAATACACCCCAACGTGAACGACCTGCGGGTGGTGGGCCTGACCGATCCGAAGATGACCAAGGGACTGGAAAGGAGCTGCGGGTGGGCTCGCCAGGAGGAGCTGGTGGTCCGCGAGGCCGTATGGGAGGACGTGGACAAGCTCGCTTGCGCCCTGGCCGAGACTCGTTCTCCCTCCGAGGCATGGCGCGCCATATTCGTCAAGCCCCCCGGAAGGTCATGGTCGGATGTGGTGGTGGCCATAAAGGTCAATCAGATAGCCCTCCACAGGCAGCACACTCGAAGCGCTGTCATGGCCAAGATATGTCATGCCCTGGTCCACGTCCTGGGGGTCAAGGCATCGAACATCCATATCTACGATGGCATCCATGGGGAGACCATGGAGCGAGATACCCCCTTTGCCGATCTGCCGCAAGGGTGCCTTCTCGAGGGCACCTGGGGCGGCGTCACGGCACCCACGCAGGTCCCGGAGCCGTGGGAAGGCGGGCGCAAGAGGTCAGACTGTCTAAGGCACCTTGTGGACGGGGGCGTGGACATCTTGATCAACATGAGCTTGTGCAAAGGGCACAGTCCAAGGTTCGGCGGTTTCACCATGAGCATGAAGAATCACTTCGGCACGTTCTCCCCGAGACCTGGCCACAGGGAAGGCAGCGAGGACTACCTCATCGCCATCAACCAGACCCAAGAGATCCTGGGGACCATGGACGCCAAGAGCGGCAAGGTCCTGTACCCGAGGCAGCAACTCTGCGTCATGGACGCCCTATGGGCTAGCAAGGCCGGCCCTGTGACCATGCCGAGCGACCAGCCGAACTTCCTGGCCATGGGCGTCTTCTCCCCGGTCTTCGACTATGTCCTTGCCACGAGGTTCCGTGGGGAGAAGATGGGATGGCAGCCCGAGATGAACATGACCCGGCGCATGCTGACAGAGTTCGGGTACGAGGAATCGGACCTGCCAAACGGGGGCAGGATCATCGAGGCGTAGCTCAGGCGTAGGACTCCATGATCCTGGCCAGTGCCTTGCGGTCCACATCCCTTCCCACCAAAGGGCCTCGGTTCAGGACCGAGAAGCGCTCCTCCAACGGCGGCCTGGCATTCTTGTAAATGACACCTACGGGGATCCTATCCCCCCACTGTCTGGCTAGTCTCATGGCAGCCTCCCAGTCCGTGGGGTCGTGCGAGGCCGGGACCGGCTGGCACCGTTCCCTGTACCAGGAGAAGGTGTTGACCTTGTTGAACGACACGCACGGCTGCAAGATGTCCACCAGGGAAAAACCGCGGTGGGAGATGGCCTCCTGGATGATCTCTGTGAGGTGCTCGCCCATCCCGGCGAAGGACCTCGCCACGAACCCGGCCTGCAAGGACATGGCCACCAGCAGCGGGTTGAAGGGGACAGATGCCACCCCATCGGGCTGGGTCCTGGTGACGTAGCCCTCGTCGGAGGTGGGACTGGCCTGGCCTTTGGTCAGGCCGTAGACCTGGTTATTGTGGACCAGGAGCGTTACATCTATGTTCCTTCGTGCAGCGGCCAAGAAGTGGTTTCCCCCTTCCCCGTACACGCAACCATCGCCGCTTTCCACGATCACCACTAGGTGGGGATTGGCCAGCTTCGCGCCTGTGGCTACAGGCAGGGCTCGACCGTGCAGGCCATTGAATACATTGGCGTTGAGGTAATGCGGGGCCTTGGCCGCCTGGCCTATGCCCGATACGAACAGGACCTGATGGGGCGCCAGTTGCATGCTCACCAAGGCCTGTTTCACGCTCTTCAGGATGGCGAAGTTACCGCAACCAGGGCACCACGACGTCTTGTGATCCCCGTAGTCTTCTATGCTGACCATGACTCCCTCCTCCGTGGAGTGCCTGTTCTTTCTTTGTCCATTGCCATGCGTCGATGCCCGGCCATGAGCCCACATTCGTTCCCTTTCGCTGCCCTGAACTAATGGCCACCCCCGACGGGCCCCGGATCATCGAGCCGAGCCTCCATTCCACCTACCCGTCCAGGGCCCTCAGTATATACTCCGGGGTGATGGGGAGACCATCGTACCGGCCGAGTCGTCCATGGACCCTGAACCCTGTCTCTCGGTGGATGAGCCTCGCCAGTTGACCAGTGGCGTTGCCCTCCACGCACACGACCTGGCCGGCCTCCTCCAGATGCCCCAGGAACTGTTCGGAGACGAGGGGCCATACCTGGGAGAAGTGGAGGGTGGAGGCCTCGGTGCCCCGAGCCCGCAGGGATGCCGCTGCCTCATCTGCAGCACCCCTCGTGGATCCCCAGGAGACCAAGAGGAGCTCAGGCCTGTCAGGCCCAGCGTATCTCGGGGCGATGACTCCCTTTCGGATCGTTTCCCCCTTGCCAAGCCTCTTTTCCACCATCCTGGGGCGAAGCGTGAGGTCTTCGGTGATGTGCCCCGTCTCTGTGTGCTCGTGGCTGTCCGCCACGACCAGGTGGGTCGTGAGACCGGGGAGCAGCCGGGGAGAGATGCCATCAGGGGTGATGGCATAGCGCCTGTAAGGCCCTTCCACCGTCGTGGGATCTGCCCCGGGGCTTACGAAGGATAGATTCAAGGCATCGAACGGCTCCACATCCCTGTACGAATCGGCCAGGAAGTGGTCGGTGAGCACGAAGGCCGGCCCCTGAGAGATCTCCGCGACCTCCACTGCCCTGCGGGTGAGATGGAAGCACTCCTCTATGGTCCCGGGGGCGAAGATGGCCCTGGGGAACTCGCCGTGTCCGCAGTGCAGGACGAACTCCAGGTCCGCCTGCTCCGTGCGGGTGGCGAGGCCTGTGGCCGGGCCAGGGCGCTGGCCGATGACTATCACCACCGGGGTCTCGCTCACCGCGGCCAGGCTCACCGACTCCACCATCAGGGCGAATCCGCCTCCCGAGGTGGGAACGAGGGCGGGGACACCAGCATACGAGGCCCCCAAGGCCATGTTGATCGCCGCTATCTCGTCCTCCGCCTGCTCCACCACTAGACCCATCTCCCTGGCCCACTGGATCATGGTCATGGCCACAGAGGTAGAGGGGCTCATGGGGTAGAAGGCACAGAATTTGACCCCGGCGGAGATGGCCCCGAGGCCGATGGCCTCGTGCCCGTTCAAGACCAGGCGCCTCGATGCGGCCGAAGGCCTGGGCAGGGTGGGGAACTCCTTGGCCTTCCCAGAGGCCCAGCGGTAGGCCGCGGACAGGGCAGCGCGGTTCTTCTGCGCCTGCTCGGGGTGTGCCCTGCCCATGAGGTCTCCCATGGTGGAGGCCATCATTTCCTCATCGAGCCCAAGGATGGCAGACGCAACCCCCATGGCAGCGATGTTGGTGAATCCATCGTCCAGGAGCCCCTTGAAAGGGACGTTGAGCAGACGCCCTTCTCCACCGAGGCCAAAGGCCTCATCTGCCACCATCACGCCGCCTTCTGTCATCTCCCCCCTGTGCAGGCCCACGCTCTCTGCGTTCAGGGCCACCAAGAGATCCACGGCCTCCCGAGGACATCCCACCTCCTTGGTGCTGATTCGCACCGCGAAGACGTTGTGCCCTCCCCTCACGCGGGACTCGTAAGTCTGGGTCACGCAGATGTGATAGCCGCTCCTCACCAAGGCCCTGGCGAAGATCTCCCCCACGGTCTGAAGACCCTGGCCCGCCTCTCCCGCGAACATCACGTTCCAGGACTGCTCGGACATCTCGACTCCCTCGTTGATGATATGAACTCACTCCACAGGGCCATGGCACCCTGCCGGATCACCTGGATCCCAGCTCAGGATCACCCCAGATCCCGGGCCTCGTCAAGACAAAATCGTAACGAACCGGGTCTTCCGGGACCAATGTGCGAAAGCCCGCTGTGATCTCCAGTGCCGTGCGCATGTCCGCCTGCCTTCGACGGGTCATCCCAAGCCTGAGGCCGACCTTGTGCATATGTGTGTCGAGAGGGACGATCAACTTGGAGGGGGAGATCCCTTCCCACCCCCCGGGATCCACGCGGTCGTGCCTCACCATCCACCGCAGAAAGAGATTGAGCTTCTTGCAGGCGCTGGCCCTGGACGGGGAGGCCAAGAGGATGCCC
>CAZOXN010000114.1:0-7323 GCA_964583655.1 uncultured Desulfarculaceae bacterium
TGGGAAAGGCAAAGTCGCCCACGGTGTCGAACCACTTCTGCACCACCGCGGCCTGGGTGGTCCCCATCTGCTTTATCTTGGCCGCCGCCATCCCGCCCACGGACAGGGCCCCTATCATGATGGCGGCCTCCTGCACCACCACCACGCGCAGCTCGTTGGTCTTGCCCGCAGGTATCCACTGCTTCTCGTAGACGTTGGCCATGTTCACGTCGAAGTCCTCGAACGCAGCGGTGAACCGCAGCTCATCCAGCATTACGGGAAAGCTGTTCGGGTTTTGGATGCTCAAGATGTAAGCGAGGCTCAAGGTGCTCGTGTACCCACCCCCCATGGTCTTCCCTGGCTCTTTGCAGTCCTTGAATCCGATCCTAGGATTCACAAAGAAGGGCTGGATATGGTTGACGTCAACGCGTTCCAGCTTGACAACTGGGGCCACCGCTGTCCCCACAGGCGATGCCCCCCTCTGCTCCATGGTCTCGCACCCTGTCATGGCCACGGCCAAGGCCATCGTTGCAACCGCGCTCAGACAAAGGAGTCGTCTCATCTTATCCCCCTTTCTCCAGCCCGCCGCTTCCCTCTTTTCCCGCCGCACGCTCCTCGGGTCTCGAGGCTCATCTCGGCGCAGGGGGCCCAGCAGCGGAACCTGTCTCAGGTCAGCCAGCGCTTCCTCCTCTTGTAATGCTTCACCGAGCGAAAGCTCTTCCTAGAACCCAGGTCGGTGAGGCCCAGGTAGAAATCACGGATATCCGGATTCTCCCTCAGGACCTCGGAGGTCCCGTCCATGACGATCCTGCCGTTCTCCATCACGTAGGCGTACGGGGCCACGGTGAGGGCCAGCTTCACGTTCTGCTCCACGAGGAGGATGGGGATCTCCTCGGCCTGGTTCAGCCTCTTGATGATGTCGAAGATCTCCCTGATCAAGAGGGGGGCGAGGCCCATGGAAGGCTCGTCCAGGAGCATGAGCCTGGGGCTGGCCATGAGGGCCCGGCCGATGACGGTCATCTGCTGCTCGCCGCCGCTGGCGAAGCCAGCCACCATGTTCCGCTTCTCCCTCAGACGCGGGAAGTAACTGTAGACCATATCCAGGCGGTCTCGCAACAAGCGTCCGTTGCCCCTGAGGTGCCCCCCCACCCGGAGGTTCTCCTCTATGGTGAGGTGCTCGAAGACTCTTCGCCCCTCGATGATCTGGAGTATACCCCTCTTGGCTATCTCCTCGGCGTCCTTCCTGTGGATCATCTCCCCCATGAACTCGATGGCCCCATCGGTGACCCGCCCATCCTCGTGTTTCAGAAGGCCGGAGATCGCCTTCAAGGTGGTGCTCTTGCCGGCCCCGTTGGCACCCAGGAGCGCGACGATGCCCTTCTCGGGGATCTCGATGGAAACGCCCTTGAGGACGAGGATCACCTCATGGTATTTCACCTCGATATTGTGAAGCTGAAGGATCTGTTTGGCGGGACTCACTCCTGTTCCCTCCTCGGAAGTTCTCACCAGCCCAGCCATTCCTTGGCCCACTTATCAGGCCAACGTTCCTTGAAGTCGATCCTCTTCAGCATCTGGAACTTGCCCTCCTTGTAGATGTAAGCCTGGGCGATGCTAGTGGGACGGTGATCCGTGGAAGTGAATGTAACCGGCGGGGCACCGAGGCCTATGTCGTAACCCTTCAGGGATTCGAAGCCCAGCTGCATGATCCCTTCCCCGGTGAGCTTGCCTGCCTTGTCCGCCCGCTTCATGGCCTCCCAAAGCAGCAGGACCGCGCCCCATGCCTGGGTGGTACGGATCAGACGTTGCTCCTTGGGCACCCCCGGGTTCAGCTTGACCGCATAGGCCACCACCTGGTCCATGAGCTTCACCTGCTCGCCGAAGAAGGCGCACGGCACAGCCCCGATGGCGTTGTTGGCAGCCTCAGCTGCCAGCCGGGGCAGGTTCTCATCGAAGCCCCAGTTGTTGATGATGTGCCAGGCTCCCAGTTTCTGGGCGTAGGCGTCCTTGATGGCCGTGGCCACGCTCATGGTGGTATTTCCGTGCCAGACCAGGTCTGGCTTGAACTTGGCAGCTGCAAGGACCTGGCTCTTGGTGTCGAGGGCGGTCAGCGACACATCCTGGTCGTCCCCGATGTCGAACCCCAGAAGGGTGGCCTGGTCCTTGATGGCCTTTATGGGCGCACTGGCGTAAGGGGATGCGAACATGTAGAAGCACTGGAACCTGGGTTTCTCCCCCTTGTCCCTCCGTTCCTTGTACATGGGGTCCTTCTTCCAGATCTCCTCGTACCAGGCCGTGATGCAGACCCTGGCATTGGTGGAATAGTCGGCCGAGAAGAAGAGGTTGTAAGGGGTCTTCTTGGGGTCTGTGAGGTGCGCCGAATAGGATGCTGAGACATACGGCATCTTGTCCTTGTTGATGATGGGGGAAAGGGCCTCGGTGTCACCTGTGCCCCATCCCAGGACCGCGATCACCCGATCGAAGTTCTTGAAGCGCTTGTAGGTGGTTATGGCCTCCGGGACGCGATATCCGTAGTCGTAGAGGAAGAGCTTGATCGGCTTGCCGTTGACCCCCCCCTGATCGTTGCAGTACTGGACCGCCTCCCGAATACCCATGGCGTAGTCTTTCCCCACGTCCGAGGTGGCCCCGGTTATGTCGTTGATGGAACCAAGCCTCACCTCCTCCGCAGCCCAGGCCAGCCCCAGGCCAAGACCCATCAAGGCCATGACAGCGAAGGCACACAGGAGTCTCTCGCGGATTCTCATCTACCCACCTCCTTGGCTTTGTGTCCACTACACAAGATCTCCCCCGCCCGCTCCTCACCCGGAGACGTACGAGGACCCTTTGGGAGGACGCCCTGCTCCTTGTGTGTCCATGGTTCCGTTGCCAAAGGGCCCTCACGCGGCCCCCAGCTCGCGACCTCAGGGACACATGGAGAAAGCCCCTGCCCCTCTTGCCCATGGTTCCTTGGTCCCCGCTCCCACCTCCTTCCGCCCAAAAAGGTCCCTGCGCCGTTCCTCAGTACGAGAAAGGCCACAGATTGAAGTAGTTCTTCAACTGCCACCAACGGTAGGCGAGCCCGTTGGGCTCGTAGATGAGAAACAGGGCGATGGCCAACCCGAACAATGCCTCCTTGATGAAGAGAAACTTGTCCAGGAGCTCTGGAAAGGTCCCTCCCAGCGGGATCAGGGCGTATTTCAATCCCTCCAGGACCAGCACCATGAACATGGACCCGAAGATGGTCCCATGCATGCTCCCAACGCCTCCTATGAGTATGACCCCCACCCACCACAGGGACCAGAACCACTGGAAGTGCTCGGGACTGACGATGTTGTTGAAGTTCAACCAAAAGACCCCTGCCACCCCGCCCATGGCCCCTGCGACGAAGAAGGCCAGGAGCTTGTAGACCACTATGTTGACCCCCATGGCCTCCGCGGCTATGTCGTTGTCCCTGATGGCTATCCAGGCCCTACCGGGTCTGGACCTCAGCAGATTTGCCATGGCCGCCGTGAGCAGGAGGACCAAGACCACCCCGAGGAAATAGACCTTCTTGTCCGAGTCTATAATAAATGGGCCGATGGCGAAGTTGTCGGGCATGACCGAGAAGGCCTGGGCCCGGCCCCCAATCTGACTGACGTACTGCGTGATGAAGAACTCCACCGTGATCCATTGTGCCGCTATGGTGGTCATGATCAGATAGAACCCCTTGACCCTGGCCGAGGGGAGCCCGAATAGGACGCACCAAAGACCTGCCACGACCCCGGCCAGGACTATGGCCACAGGGTAGAGCAGACCCAGTTGGACGAGCCCCCTGCATGTGGCGCCCAGTATGGCCAAGAAGGGATTCCCGGTATCGCCCATGGCCGCGAACTCCGGTCCATGCATGAGGACCAACGCAGCGGTGTAAGCCCCCACGGCCACGAAGGCGGCGTGGCCCAGGGTCACCTGCCCGCAATATCCGATGAGGAGTTGGACCCCCATGGCGGCCAGGATCGTGTAGATGAGGATCACCATCACGCTCAGGAAGTAAGGGCCGAAGTCCGGTGCCACCAGGTCCAGGAATGGGAAGACCCCGAAGATCACGACAGCCACTAGCAGCATCTTGGCCCGAACGAATCTCGTCTGCCACCAGGCATGGTCCTGGGTATAATGCTCATGATACACACCGCAAGGCAACCACTTCATGGCCTAAACCCTCTCGATCCTTTCCCAGCCCCACAGGCCAAAGGGCTTGAACAGGAGCACTATCACCATAAAGGCCAGGGGGGCCACCTCCTTGACGCCCCCGGGGGTGAATTGCGAGAGATACCCATCCGCCAGGTTCTGGAGGACCCCTATGATGATCCCACCGAGGATGGCCCCAGGGACGGAATTGAGCCCACCGAGGACCACAGCGGGCAAGACCAGGAGCCCCAGGTATCCCACGGAGATGTTCACACCGTTGACATTTCCCAAGAGCGTCCCGCCGACCCCGGCGGCCATGAAGGCGATGGACCAAGCCAGGCCATAGACGAGCTTGGCGCTCACCCCAACGGACATGGCGGCCATCTCATCGTCCGCTGTGGCCTGCATGGCCAGACCCCAACGGGTGTACTTGAAGAACGAGACGAACACCACCAGGAGGATCAGGGCGGCCACGAAGCTCCACAGATAGACGGAATCCACAGTGACGTTGCCGAGGATCGGGATGGGCTTCTTGCTGAAGACCTCAGGGGTGAAGACCCGGGTGTCCGTCCCCCACAGGAACTCCACTACCCCCTTGAAAAAGAAGGAGAGCCCTACCGTCACCATGATCACGCTCAATACGGGCTCTCCGATCATCCTGCGCAGGAAGAGGCGCTCGGTCACGAGCCCCAGGACAGCGCCGATGACCAGGGTCCCGATGAGGGCGAGCAGAAAGGCGGTGGTGGAGCCTCCCACTGCCCTGAAGAACCACGTATGCAGGGTGAGGCACACATAAGCCCCGATCAAGGTCAGCTCACCCATGGCCAGGTTCAGGACCCCTGAGCACTTGTAGATCAGGACCCACCCCAGGGCCACCAAGGCGTAGATACTCCCCACCATCACGCCCGATATGGCGAGGTTCAGAAGGACCTCCATCAGGCATCCCCCTCTTGCGGGACGGCCTGGATGCGCATGTCGGTCTTGATCCTCACCACCCGGCCGTCCTCGTAAGTGATGTTGGTATCCATATGGACCGAGGCAGCGTCCTCGTACAGGGCAGTCACTATGTCCCTGTAACGCTCCTCCACAAAGGCCCTCCGGATCTTGCGGGTACGGGTCAGTTCATCGTCGTCCGCATCGAACTCCTTGTAGAGGTTCACGAACTTCCTTATCTTGGCCACCTTGGGCAAGGTCCGATTCACCTCCATGATGGGCCTTACGATGAGGTCATAGACCTGGGACTTCTGGGAGAGTTCGGGATAACTGGTGTAAGGGATCCCCTTTTCCTCCGCCCACTTGCCCACAGTGGCATAATCGATGCAGATCACTGCGGTGACAAAGGGTCTCTCGTGCCCTATCACCCACGCATCTTTCACATACGGGCTGAACTTCAGCCTGGCCTCCAGGAACTGAGGAGAGAACTTCCTGCCGTCGCTCAGGATCATGATGTCCTTGGAACGGTCGAACACCACCAGGTGGCCGTCCTCGTCGATGAACCCAGTGTCCCCCGAATGCAGCCAGCCATCCTTCAGGGTCTTGGCCGTGGCCTCCTCGTTCTTGTAATAACCTAGAAACACGCTGGGGCTGCGGGAGATGATCTCGTCTGTCTCCGTGATGTTCACGTCCGTCTCGGGTAACGGTTTGCCCACCGTGTCGAACTTGACGTCGCCATCCCGGTGGAGGACCGAGATACCTGCTATCTCGGTCTGCCCGTAGATCTGTTTGAGATTGACCCCGATGGCGTGGAAGAAACGGAAGTGATCCGGCCCCATGGCCGCACCACCGGTGTAGGCATGCCTGATCCTGGAGAGGCCCAGGTGATCCTTGAGCTTCTTGAAGACCAACCACTCGGCCAGTTGCCTCTTCAGGCGGAGCCCCGCGCTCGCCCTCTTCTTGGAGAAGAGGCAGTCCGCCCAGGCGTAGCCCGCCTTCATGCCCCACTCATAAGACTTGCGCTTGAGCCAACCCGCATCCAGGTACTTCACCTGGACGTTGCGCACCATCTGCTCGTAGATGCGGGGAGGGGCGAACATGGTCTGGGCCCCTATCTCCCGGATGTTCTCCTGAGCGGTCTCCGGTTCCTCCGGGAAATTGATGGTGAAGCCCACCTGCAGGCCGCAGGAGATGGACATCATCTGCTCGCCTATCCAGGCAAAAGGCAGGTACGACACGAAGTCATCTTCAGGATAGCAAGGGTCCACCCTCATGAGGTTCTGACCCATCTTTAGCATGTTGTAATGGCTGAGCAACACACCTTTGGGCAGGTCCGTGGTCCCGGAGGTGTAGAACAACAGGCATGGGTCGTCCCCATGCCCTTGCTCCACCAGCTCCTCGAAGAGGTGAGGGTTCTTGCGTCCCAACTCCCTGCCGAGCTCCTTCACCTGTTCCAGGCTCATGAGCATGGGGTCGTCATACCCGCGCATCCCCTTGGGATCATCCCAAATGATCTTCTGGAGCTTGGGGCACTTCTCCCGGATGGCCAACCCCTTGTCCACCTCCTCCTGTCCCTCGCCGATGAGAAACTTGCTGTCGGAGTGATCCACTATGTACTGGACCTCATCCATCAGGCTATCCTGGAACAGCCACACCCCCATCCCGCCGGCACACATGGTGGCCATCTCGGCCCAGAGACCTTCGGGGCGGTTGTCGCCGATCATGGCCACCTTGTCCCCCCTCTGAAGCCCGAGGGAGACCAACCCGAGGCATATGTACTTCACGTTCTCAAGGTACCCGGCCCACGTGATGGGGCACCAAAGCCCGTACTCCTTCTCCCTCATGGCCACCTTCTTGTCGCCGTGCTTGTTGCACATGCGCAAGAAGAGCTTGGGCAAGGTCAACTCCTTGGTGATCTCGAGCTGCCGGTCATCGTCTTGTGGCATAGAGGTCCTCCACGTCGCCCAGGTAGGCCCTGATCACCTCTGGGTTCTGCTGCACCTCCTGGGGCGTCCCCTCGGCGATCTTCTGGCCGAAGTTCAGGACAGCGACCCGATCCGAGATATCCATCACCACGCCCATGTCGTGCTCCACGAGAACACAGGTCACCTGCCAGCGCTCCTCCTCGTTGATGTCGAGGATGAAGCGGGCCATGTCCTCCACCTCCTCGAGGTTCAGGCCGGCCATCGGCTCATCGAGCAGGAGGACCTTCGGGTTCAGGGCCAGAGCCCGGCCCAGCTCCACGCGCTT
>CAZOXN010000115.1:0-7245 GCA_964583655.1 uncultured Desulfarculaceae bacterium
GTCCATATCTACTTCCCGGAGCAAAGGGATGCCATGACCGCCTTCCCGTGGGAGAGGGAAAGGGCCGAGAGGGAAGGGGCAGTGATCCACCACGGGTGGGGACTCAAGGCGCTGGCTCGTACCGGACGCGGAAGGATCCTGGTCTCCCTGAGGGGCGTCAGGGAGATCCTCTTGGGGCAAGGGGGTGCCATCAGGCCGGTCCTGGAGGACGGGGTGGCCGAGGAGGTGGAGGCCGATAGGGTGATCCTGGCAGTGGGCCAGAGGGTGGAGGCAGAGGCGTGGGCAGGGCTCGGCCTCGAGCTCACCCCAGCGGGGACCCTGAGACCGTCCCAAGGCCGCACCAAGCCGCGCAGGCCAGGTCTCTTCGTGGCTGGGGACATCTCCATATACCCTGGCACTGTCTCGGAATGCATCGCCTCTGGAAAGAGGGCGGCCGGGCAGATCGATGCCTTCCTCAAGGGGGAGGCATGGGAGGGCCAGGAGGCACCAAGGGACCTGCCCACTTGGTTTTCAGCGGGTAAAGGGGTCTTCTCCCTGTTTCCGATCCGTAGGCGAGAGCCCATGCCCGAGGTCCCCCTCCGGGTGGCAAGGACGAGTACGCGGGAAGTGGAGAAGGGGTTCTCCAAGGCGGCTGCTGTGAGAGAGGCCTCCCGTTGCCTCAACTGCTCCATGTGCAGCCGCTGCGTGGTGGAGAGGAGACAGCTGTGCATGGGCACGGCCCGGAGGCTCTCCGGAGGGCTGGGGTGATCATGTGGCATCTGGCCCGAAGGGGGTCTCCACAAGGGATCCATGGCGGGCGGGCCCATCTGTGCGGGAGTGGGTGATGCTGGTCATTGACCAGAGGAGATGCGTGGGCTGTGGACTCTGCGTGGCGGCTTGCCCCAGGGAGGCCATACAGGCCTACGGCCTGGCCGTTGTCGATCAGGAGAGGTGCAAGGGGTGCTTCGGGGGGATCTTGCTCCTGGATCGTCTCAAGGGCCGGCCAAAGGGCTTTCCCATCCAACGAGAGGTGCACTGGCGCAAGGCGTGTGTGAGGAACTGCCCTGTGGAGGCCATCGGGGAGGAGCGGGGATGAGGAAGAGAAAGGCCGATGCGGTGGTGATCGGCTCCGGGGTGGGGGGGCTTTGCACAGCGGCCAGGCTCGTCCATGGGGGGATGAAGGTGGTCGTGCTGGAGAGGTTGCCCTTCTTGGGGGGGCGACTCTCCACGCGGGTGGTGAGGGGATTCAAGTTGCCCACAGGGGCCACCATCGTCCCTTATGCGGGAAACAGCACCTTCAGGGAGACGTTCGACCTCTTCGGGCTCTCCATGAACGTCCGTGGGATGAAGGGGCAATATCGTTACAGGCTCCGCCACGGTGACTTCGAGCTTCCCCATGAGGGTGGCGGCCTGATGGGGATGTTGAAGTTCGCCCTCCAGGACGAGGTCAAGGCCAAGGGGCTCTTCGCCCATTTCGTCCGGGCCCTGTCCTGGTGGGAGCCATCGGATGAGATCTCCTTCAAGGAGTGGCTCTCCCAGTATACCCACAATGAGGACGTGCACGGGCTCTTTCAAGGGTTCTGTGCCGCGTACATAGGGGTGAACTCCAACGAGACCCCTGCTGGGGAATTCTTCCGTTTCTTCAAGGCCATGGGGAGAAACATCCAGTACGGGATCGCCGTCAATGGAAACGTGGAGTTGATGGACGGCCTGGCTGAGGCCATTGCAGAAAAGGGGGGGGTGGTCGAGAAGGAGACCTCCTGCAGGTCCATAATCGTGGAGGGTCCTGTGGTGCGGGGGGTCGTGGCGGAGAGGGAAGGGAAGAGGGAGGTCATCGAGGCGCCCTTTGTGGTGAGCAACATGGGGCCTAGGCCCACAGTGGGGCTGGCTGGCCCGGAGAACTTCGAGAAGAGTTATCTGGCCCTCATGGAGGCGCATCCATTCACGGTGCCAGTGATCTACATCTGCATAGGTTCCAAAGAGCCGCTCTACGACTGCGCCGGGGTCTTGAATCTAGGCAACACCAGGAGGCTCTGTTTCATGGAGACCCCTACCCTCACCTGTCCTGAACTGGCGCCAGAGGGGAGGCATTTGGCCGTGACCTACAGCGTGCCCCAGGTCTCCACTGCCCCGCTCAGATTCAAGGAGTCCATAGACCTGGCACTGCTGGACATCCAGGAGAACTTCCCCGGCTTCAGGGAGGGTGCGGAGCTCCTGCACATCGGGACGCACCATGACGACTGGCCCACCATGCACAGGTGGCCTGGGTATCCCATGCCGGTGAGGACGCCCATCGAGAACCTCTACAACGTGGGTGACGGCTGCATGCCGCGGGGCACCGTCGGGGTGGAGGCGTGCGCCCAGTCGGCCAAGATAGTGGCCGGGGAGATCCTGAAGAGGGGGTGAGGAGGGAACCATGCCGGAGGAGAAGGCGCTACGAGGGCTGGCCCGATTCTGCGCTGAGGTCTGCCCGGTTTGCAGGAGGGCCAGGGCCAAGCAGAGGGGGGTGGCGTTCTGGTTCGTGAAGAACGTCGACAGGAAGGTATGTCCCATGTGCAAGGCCTATGAGAGGGCGACCGGCAAGTTGGCCTACGAGCCGTGAGCCATGCGGCGAGTCTGGCCATACGAACAGGGGGGACCCTGCCCTGTAGGCAAAAACGGCCTCGGATGTGAGCGGAGGAGAGATGGACTTCAGTTGGACACCTGAGCAGATGGCATTGAGGGAGTCTTGCAGGAGGTTCGCCGAGAAAGAGATCTACCCCGGGGCCGCGCGGCGCGATGAGGCAGGCGACGGGGAGTTCGACTGGGCGGCGTGGCGGAAGACCGCGCAGTTCGGCCTGCTGGGGTTTCCCATACCGGAGGAATACGGTGGCAGCGGCGTGGATCCCCTCACCCTTTGCATCGCCATGGAGGGGTTCGGGGAGGGCTCGGGCGACACCGGGTTCATGACGTCCGTAGGGGCCCACATGATCATCTGCGAGATCCCCATCTGGGAGTGGGGGACGGAGGAACAGAAGAAGAGGTATCTCCCCAGGATGTGCACGGGCGAGTGGGTGGGGGCCTTCGCTCTGACAGAGCCCAATGCCGGGTCGGACGCGGCCAGCATCGCCACCAAGGCCGAGAGGAAGGGGGACCATTACATCCTCAACGGGACCAAGACCTTCATCACCAATGGGCCCATAGCGGACGTGATCATAGTCATGGCCACGGTGGACAGGTCCAAGGGGGCCCGGGGGATCACGGCCTTCTTGGTGGAGAAGGGGTTCAAGGGCTTCTCCGTGAGCAGGAGCTTAGACAAGATGGGGATGAGGGCCTCCCCCACCGGGGAGCTCGTCTTCGAGGAGTGCGTTGTCCCGGCGGAGAACGTCCTGGGTCAGGAGGGCAGGGGCTTCGCCGTGGCCGTCAGCACCCTGGAGTGGGAGAGGGCCAGCATGCTGCCGGCCTTGGCCGGGATCGCTGAGAGGCGGCTCAGGGAGACCATCGCCTACGCCAAGGAGAGGGTCCAGTTCGGCTCCCCCATCGCCGAGTTCCAGGCGATACAGCACAAGCTGGCGGACATGAAGGTCTGGCTCGAACTCTCCAAGTTGATGCTCTACAAGGTGGCCTGGATGAAGAAAGAGGGGAAGCCTGCCCAGATGGAGGCCTCCATCGGGAAGCTGTTTTTCTCCGAGACCAACAGGATGGCTGCCCTGAACGCCTTTCAGATATACGGCGGTTATGGTTACATGAAGGAGTATCCCATCGAGAGGGACGTGAGGGATACCATGCCGGCCACCATCGGTGCCGGGACCTCGGAGATCCAACGCACCATCATCGCCAGGCATCTCCTCAGGTGAGGGGGCCCATCCAAGGGCGGTGGGATCAGGTACGGAATTTCAGAGAGGGTGATGCAATGGAAAAGGTCGCGGTCGTCGGGATGGCTCAGACGAGGTTCGAGGCGAGGAAGATCGACGTGGGGTATCCGGACCTGGTCTACGAGGTGTCGCGCCAGGTCATGGAGAAGATCGGGATGGGGATAGAGGAGCTGGATCAGACGATCACGGCTTCCCAGGACTTCTGGGACGGGAGGACCATATCCAATTTCGCCGTCTCGGAGGCGTGCGGCTCTTTCATGAAACCGGAGAGCAAGGTGGCCATGGACGGGATCATGGCCGCGCTCTACGCCATGATCAGGGTCATGTCCGGGCAATACTCCAACTGCCTGGTGGTGGCCCACTGCAAGATGTCCGAGGGGCCCCAGAACGTCATCTACAACGCGGTCTTCGACCCCATCTATCAGAGGCACCTGGGCATCGACGGGGTCTCTTCCTCGGCATTGCAGGCAAGGGCCTACATGACCAGGTACAAGGTCTCGCAGGAGCAGTGCGCCCTGGCTGCGGTCAAGAGCAAGGCCAACGCCCTGCTCAATCCGTACGCCATGGACCGCCGGAGGATAGCCGTGGAGGAGGTCCTCAAGAGCGAGATCCTGGCCGACCCCATCCACAGGCTGGAGGCGATTCCAGTCTCCGACGGGGCCTGCGCCATCATGCTGGCCAACGAGCATACGGCCAGGAAGTACTGCGAGAAGCCCGTGTGGATAGCAGGCGTTGGAAGCTTCATGGACGCTTATTACCTGGGAGAGAGGGACCTGACCGATCCGGTCTCGCTGGTGAGATCCGCCAAGAAGGCTTACAAAATGGCCGGGATCACCGACCCCAGGAGGGAGATCGACGTGGTGGAGCTCTCCGAGTATTACAGCTACCAGGAACTTCTCTGGTCGGAGGGGCTCGGCCTTTGCGAGAGGGGGCAGGGGGGAAGGCTGCTGGATTCGGGCTCGACGCAGATCCAAGGCCCCATCCCCGTCAACCCATCCGGTGGTGTCCTGGCTGGCAACCCCTTCACCGTGGCTGGGTTGGTGCGGGTGGCGGAGGCCTACCTCCAGCTTCGCGGTCAGGCGGGGGAGCATCAGGTGGAGGGGGCCAAGACCGCCCTGGTCCACGGGACCACCGGTCCCTGCGGCCAGCAGCACTGCGTTATGATCTTGAAGAGTTCCCTTTGAAGGAGAGGGTCATGGGCAGGAAAGTCGCGATCGTAGGCACTGGTCAGACGCACCACAAGGCCAGGCAGGCGGACATGAATATCGTGGAGATGATCCACGTGGCCGTGAGGCGCTGCCTGGAGGACGCTCAGTTGACCATGGATCAGATCGATGCAGTGCTCATCGGGAACATGGAGCACTTCGAGGGGATCAACCTCTCGGACATGTGGGCAGTGGACGCATCCGGCGCCCTGGGACGCTACGGGATGAAGATCACAACGGGCGGCAGCACCGGCACCACCCTTTCCATGGCCGCGTACTACCACGTGGCCTCGGGTCTCTTCGACACGGTCATGGCCATAGGGTGGCAGAAGCAGTCGGAGGGGGAGACCACAGCCGGGCTGATCTCGGCCACCGACCCCATCTGGGAGAGGCTGGGGTTCGCCGGGGCCTTCGGGACCTTCGGGGCAGCGGCCACACAGTTCATGAAGGAATACGGTGTCACTGAGGAGCATGCAGCAAAGGTGGCGGTGAAGAACAGACAGAACGGCAGGAGGAATCCGTACTCTCACCTGAAGCTGGACATCACGGTGCAGGACGTACTCAACTCCCAGATGCTGGCCTACCCGGTGAGGATGCTGGACATGTGCCCTGCATCCGAAGGGGCGTGCGCCATCATCATGGCGTGCGAGGAGAAGGTGAAGAAGATCACGGACCGGCCGGCATGGGTGGCCGCGGCCGTGACCAGGCACGATGCCCCCTTCATAGGGGATGTGCCCATGTTCATGGACTTGAGGACCCTGCGCTCTGCGGCTAAGGAGGCCTACGCGAGGGCCGGTATCTACAATCCACTCAAGGATATCGACGTCATAGAGCTCTACGAGCCGGTATCTTGGGCCGAGCTCTCCTTCATCGACGCCCTGGGGATCTGTGAGAAGGGAGAGGGCGGCAAGCTCATCGACAAGGGCATCACCTACATGGACGGGGAATGCCCGGTGAACCCCTCGGGCGGGGTCCTGTGCACCAATCCCATAGGGGCCACGGCCATGCTCAGGGTGGCAGAGGCGGCCATACAGATCCGTGGCCAGGGCGGGGAGAGGCAGGTGCCCAAAAAGGTCAACACCGCGGTGGCCACGGGCTATGGCGGGAACTGGTGGTCCGACGTGATGATCCTCAAGAGTTCCCTCTGAGACAAGGAGCGAGACCGAGATGGAACAGACCTTGAAGAAGCCCCTTACGATCGCGTACAGGGCAGTGCTGACGTTTCAGTACTCGGCAGGCAGGATGGGGAGCCGCTTTTTCAATGAGCTCAGGGAAAACAAGCGCATCATGGCAGTGAAGTGCAGCAAATGCGCCAGGGCCTACGTCCCACCGAGGCCCGTGTGTGGTTATTGCTACGCCCCTTGCGAGGAGTGGGTGGAGGTGGGCCCTGAGGGGAAACTGATAGGTTACACCGTGGTCACCTTCGCCTTCTTGGACCCCCTGACCGGCAAGGAGAGGCCCGTACCTTACGGCTATGGGTACATCCAGTTGGATGGGGCCGCCACCCGGCTGCTTCATTTCATAGACGAGACCGATTACAACGTGCTCAGATCCGGCCTCAGGGTCAGGCCTGTCTTCAAGGAGGAGCGCCAGGGGAACATCGCGGACATAGAGTGCTTCAGGATCGTGAGGTAGAGAGGGGAGGGGGGAAGCCATGCTCGACTACGTTGAGCCCATAGTGCTCTCCAGCAAGCTGGAGATCCCTTACAATTACTATGCCGGTCCCATAGCCGAGCGCTTCTACAGCGAGATCGCCGAGAACAGGCGGATCATGGGGATCAGGTGCCCCAAGTGCGACAGGGTCCTCATGCCGCCGAGGGGGACGTGCGGGAGGTGTTTCTCGGACCTGGCGGAGTGGGTGGAGGTGGGCCCCTTGGGGACCCTGATCAACTACACCATCGTCCATTACAGGGAACCGATCCAGCCCATGGAGCCGCCCTTCGCCTATGGGCTGGTGCGACTCGACGGGACCAAGGAGGCGCTGCTCCATCTCCTGGGCGGTGTGGACCCGAGCGAGATCAGGCTGGGGATGAGGGTTCAGCCCGTGTTCAGGGAAGACCCAGTTGGAAACATACTGGATATCAAGTACTTCTCTCCTGTGAGCGGGGGGTGAACGTGCGGACCGTGCCCGGACGCGCCCCTTCGAGGTGGAGGCGCCGGGGGATGTGGAGGGTGGCGGGGCGATCCCATGAAATACGAGACGATAC
>CAZOXN010000116.1:0-3412 GCA_964583655.1 uncultured Desulfarculaceae bacterium
TACCGTGATATCTTGGGCCTCCTTGCGCGTTACCCGGTTCTGCTCGCAAGCCTCGTGCTCGTCTCTCTCTTGCCATCCCTCACCGAGGGCGTGGGGGTGGGGGCCGCCATATCCCTGCTCCAGGATGCTCATGCCGGCATCAGTCTCCTAAGGAGGATACCGGGGCTTGGCTTCCTCGGGGACGCGGTAGCCCAGATGGATCTCTTCCACAGGATGCGACTGGCCGCCGTGGCCCTGGCCGGGATCGTCCTGGTAAGGGGGGCCTTCCTTTACGGCAGTCAGCTCTTGTCCGTGCAGTTGCAGACTAAAGTGGAGCGCGAGCTGCGGGAGGCGGTGTTCAAACAGCTCCTGGCGGTGGAGCTTAGGTTCATCCAGCGAGAGCGCGTGGGCAGGCTCTTCACCGTGCTCAACGATTATCCCCAGCAGTCAGGTAGGGTGATTCTTGGGGTAACCGACGGGATCGTCAATGTCTTTACAATAGCCGTCTACGCTGTCTTGATGCTCTTGGTCTCCTGGCAGCTCACCGTTGCGGCGGTGGCGCTCCTTTTCGCCATGTCGTGGCTTGCCAGGGGTCGGCTTCGAGCGCAGGTCAGGCAGAGCGCAAGAGAGCTGAACAAGGCCATCGCAGATGTCAATTCCATAGGCCTCGAGGCCCTATCCGCGACGAAACTCATCCGTCTGTTTTCCCAGGAGGGCCGAAGCCTCGCCAGGTTTAGGAGGGCCCTGAGTGAATACCAGAGGCACATGATTCGCAGGGGCAGCCTCACGAGTCTCACCCGTCCCCTCTTCACCACGGCCAATGTCATCATCCTCAGTCTCCTGCTCCTTGGCGGCACGCTGTTTCTGGAAGGAAAGGAGGGGGCCTGGATCGGGCTCATGGCGGCCTTCTTGGTGATGGTGTTTCGCCTCATGGGGCCGGCGGCGGCCTTGAACGATCTTCGGATCAGGGTGATCGGGCTGCACCCGGCCTTGCGAACGGTGCTGGATTTCCTGGACCCCAAAGACAAGCCGTATCTTCAGGACGGCCATGTCTCTTTCACACGGTTCGAGAGGGGCGTGACCCTGGAAGGGGTGGGATTTTGTTATTCCCCCGATGAGCCTCTCGTGCTCAAGGACATCACCTTAGAGATCCCCAAGGGGAAGACCACGGCCATCGTGGGTCCCTCGGGGTCGGGCAAGACCACCCTGGTCAATCTCATCGCCAGGCTTTATGACTGCGATACAGGACGGATCGTGGTGGACGGGATTGATCTGCGGGACCTCGAACTGGCGAGCTGGCACGCCCGTATCGCGGTGGTGAGCCAGGACACCTTCATCTTCAACGACACGGTCATGGCCAATCTCGGATTCGCCAAGGAAGACGCGACGGAGCAGGAGATATACCGGGCCGCAAGGCTGGCCAATGCCCACGAATTCATCATGGGGCTCCCCAAGGGGTATGAGACCGTCCTGGGTGACAGGGGGGTGCGCCTGTCCGGCGGCGAGCAGCAGCGTATAGCCATCGCCAGGGCGGTGCTTCGCGATCCTGACCTGCTCATCCTGGACGAGGCCACGAGCCAGCTCGACTCGGAGACGGAGCGATCCATCCAAGACGAGATCGAGCGGATCAGCCGGGGGAGGACCGTTCTCACCGTGGCCCACCGCCTCTCCACCATAAGGCATGCTGACAACATCGTGGTACTCAAGGACGGGGAAGTGGTGGAACAGGGCACTCATAAGGACTTGGTGCGAGGGCGGGGACATTACTGGCGGCTCGTGGAGGCTCAGAGTCTGGAGGAAGACCGTCCCGACCGCGGAGTTCGTTGAATGAAGGATCCGTCAGAAAGGCCGAATTACATCTTTATTCTCGGCATGCACCGAAGCGGCACGAGTTGCTTGACCGGTAGCCTAGAGCGCTGCGGCCTTTATCTTGGGGCTGCCAGTTGGCGCGCTCAGCGGACTCCCAGGGGTTACCTGTATGAGCTGGAGGAAGTGACGAGAGTGCACAAGAAGATCCTGGCGGCCAACGGCGGGTCCTGGCACAGACCGCCGGCGCAGATAGCTGTGGATGCGAAAACCAAGGGAGAGCTACACAGGATCTCCGCAAAGCTTTCTTCTCATGTGCCATGCGGACTCAAGAGCCCGATGATGGTCTTCCTGCTGGAAACCTGGACCGAGGCAGTGGACTCATACAGTCTGGTGGGAACATTCCGTCATCCCAACGCCGTGGTGAGATCTCTATCCAAGGGTCGCGGCCTGCTCTCTGAAGAGAGGATCTTTGATTTGTGGCTCGCATACAATATTCGACTCGTGCGATGGCACAAGGCCTACGGATTTCCCCTCGTAGAGTTCGACCTATCGGATCCCGAGGCATACTGCAAGAATGTCGCCTCGGTAGCCCTCACATGGGGACTCAGCCCGGATATGACCTTGTTGAGGGAATTCGTGGCCCCAGAGCTGGACCATGGCAAGTCGTTGGCGGGGCCTGTGCCTGTCAGGCTCCAGGAGGTCTATGAATATCTTCGTCAAAACCGCTACCAGTCTGATTTGTCGGACGAGGAGCTTGATGCACGGCTGGAGGCTGCTCGCAAAGAGTACAGGGGCTGGGTTTGGTCACCTGACCCGCTGAGGCGGGCGTTGAGGCAGATGGCACCGGTTTTGCCTGCATCTGCAATCCGGCTGGGCAGGAAGTGGCTCAGGCGCTTGGATAGGTACAGATAAGGGCCTTCACGAATACCGGGATTTTTGGTGGGCTCTATGAGAGTCGTGATGACCCTGTTGGTCCGAAACGAGGTGGATATAATCCGCGAAAACGTGGAGTTCCATCGATGCCACGGCGTCGATTTCTTCATCGTCACCGATCACCTGTCCGAGGATGGGACAGCGGACGTGTTGAGGGAATACGAAAAAAGGGGGCTTCTGCATCATATGCGCGAGGAAGGAAGGCTGAATCAGGCGGCCTGGGTCACGCGGATGGCACGAATGGCGTGGTGCGACTACCAGGCCGACTGGGTGATCAACAACGACGCGGATGAGTTCTGGTGTGCTCGGGCAGGCGACCTGCGCACCGCGCTATCTGCGGTTCCTCCCCAATACAACGTGCTGAGAGCAAAGAGATACAACTTCGTCCCGGTCAGGGATGAACGCGGCCCGTTCTATGAGACTATGATCTACAGGGAAGTGGCGTCGGTGAACCCTCTTGGACTCCCCCTGCTGCCCAAAGTATGCCACAGGGGGCATCCCAACGTCTCAGTGGACCCTGGGAGCCACACTGTTGACGGGATCGATACGGTTTCCGTGTTTGAAGGCCCCATAGAGATCTTACATTTTCCCATCCGGTCGTACGGGCAGTTCAAAAGAAGAATCTTGGAGTTGGGAAGTGCCCTGGAACAGGACCCGGACGTCAAAGTCCTGGCAGGAATCGGAAAGGGAA
>CAZOXN010000116.1:3512-7242 GCA_964583655.1 uncultured Desulfarculaceae bacterium
TGGCCCGTGAGTGCATGGAACCGCCTCGCGACATGCCGCTTTTCGGGCCGGCGGTGATCGGCGGGCTGGGGGGAAGCGGGACGAGGGTCGTAGCTCGGTTGCTCATGGCTATGGGGTTCTATCTGGGGAACCACTTGAATCCATCCTATGACAACCTTGTCTTCACTTTGCTACTTAGAAGGCCGAGGTGGTTCCTGGAGACGGCCAGAAGGGACAGAAGACTCGTTTTCCAAGGGCTGGACATACTGACGAAGGCCATGACGGGGCCTTTTGTCCCCCGCCCGTCTGAGATTGGTTTCATTGCGCGCGCCGTCATTGACTCCGCGAGGGCAAGGCCAGGGATGGCCAAAGGGTTCATAAGGAGCGTCCATTCCGTTTTGAAGGCGGTCTGTTCCGAGAAAGTGAGCTTCCTGGACTACGTGGGCTGGGGATGGAAGGAGCCGAATTCACACATATACCTGGACTTCTTGGCGGAACAGTTCGAGGATCTGCGGTTCGTCCTGGTCATCAGGCATGGTTTGGACATGGCTTACAGCGAGAACAAGAACCAGCTCTACGCTTGGGGCCCATTGTTTGAGTTGAGGTCACCCGATTCCAGCGAGTCACTTCCCGCGGTCTACCTCGAGTATTGGATCAAGGCGAATAGGAGGGCCATCGCCATCGGGGAGCGGATCGGACCCGAGAGATTCCATCTCCTGCGATTCGAAGAGCTCTGTTCCCGCCCCAAGCCGGAGATCACCAGACTGTCGGCGTTCTTGGGACTGGATGTGGAGAAGGTGGACGTAGATCGGCTTGCGAAGATACCCATTACTCCGGATTCTGTCGGCCGCTATCAGAAGCGGGGATGCGGCATTTTTTCCCGGTCTCAGCTCGACGCTGTCCGGGAGCTGGGCTTTCCCGTAGAAATGTAGGGTTCTGCACGTATCGACCTCGATCCCCGCATGGGAGACAGATGAACCTTCGGTTCAACATCATCTATACCCCTGGGACAGTCAAGTACCTTCGACTTCTCCTTTTCAGTTTGCTCAAATGGTCGGACTGTTCCTTCAGGTTGATGCCCAACGGTTGCTCTCAAGAGGAAGTGGGGCTGCTACGAAGGCTCTGCGCCAGCAACAGCCGGCTCCATCTGATGGTCCCCCCCTGGAAGGAGATGGTGCCCCACCACCAGGCCCTGAATTACCTGCAGGCCTCGGAAGACTCAGACCACTTCTCTTTCATCGATTCAGACGTCTTGGCAACGGGTGACTTCTCGAGGGAATTGCGTTCCCATCTGGGGCATTATGCTGGCCTGTTTTCGGGCTCAGACATCTGGTGCAAGAGAAAGGATCAAATCCTGCCGGAAGGCTTGACCATGGTGCCGAGTCGGTACTTGATGACCGATACAGGGATATGTCTAGGGAGCACTCATTTCGCGGTCTACGACAATCGGCTCGTCACCCGTTTTGTCCAGGAGACAGGCGTCGACTTCAGGGCGTTTCGGTGGGCCGACTTAGAACCCCGATGGCAGAGCCGCATATCCGAAATGGGGCTACGAAGGATGTCCTACGACACAGGCAAGGTGCTCAACCTGCTGCTACAAGCAATGGGGGAAAGGCTCTGCCTAGTGGAATCAGCTTCTTTGCGGCACATAGGGGGTTTCAGCGTCCTTGCTGCGTATAGACAAGGGCTCTTGCCCCATTCCAGGTTGCTCGCGCGAATGAAGCGACGTCTGAGAGATGCTGCCGCAAGGGCAGTGTGGATGGACAAGAGGAAGGATCCTCATTCGACGGTTGGGGCGGACGAAGTGCTGGTGAGAAGCAACGCCGCCAGTTCCACCTATTTCACGAACTTGCTTCGATCTCTCTTCGAGGGGCGAGAATGGCCCAAACCCCCTAGGATGCACGATCCAGAAATCCAGGTATCGGTTGAGATGACGGCGAGGGAGATCGTGGACCTGTACCGGGAGGTACGTGACGAGCTTGGATGAGACTCCGAGCGCCTCGAGGAGGCAGGGATGCCCCTTCCTGATTTCTTCGTGATCGCCCCGGCGAGATCCGGGACCACCACCCTCCACAGCCTACTGGACCAGCACCCCGAGATCTACATGTGTCCCGTCAAGGAGACCCACTTCTTCGCGCTGGAGGAAGGGAAGAAAGGCCTCGATCCGGAGGAACTGGGGCGAATCATCGCAGCCCGGCCCTACCAGGCCAAGGTCGCGGACATCGAGACCTACCGCCGCCTCTTCGACGGGGTAAGGGGGGAAAAGGCCATCGGTGAGGCCTGTCCTACATATTTCAGGAGTCAGAGGGCAGCAAAGAGCATAAGACACTACGTGCCGGAGGCGAAGTTCGTCGCCGTCTTTCGAAACCCGGTGGACAGGGCCTTCTCCGCGTTCATCAGCGAGTCCCGCACTCGGGGATGGCCAGTGGGGCTGTTCTCGGAGATCCCGCGCATGTACAAGGGTAATGAGCATACCGGGGTTGCCGGTGAATTCCGCTTCATAGAGGGGGGGTTCCACTCTGTTCACCTCAAGCGGTACATGGAACTCTTCGGCAAGGACCGGATCCAGGTGCACCTCTTCGATGAGCTGATGGGCGGCATCCAGGGCTCGCTTCGACAGATCTACGCCTTCCTGGGGGTGGACGAGTCCTTTCGAGCCGATACCTCCATGAGGTACGGGGTGACGGGCCTGCCGAGAAGCAAGGCCCTCGACGAGTTACTCAAGAAAGCGACAGGGAGTCTCGCGCTCAGGGCCTCGATCAGGCCTCTGCTCCCCAGTCCTCTGAGGAGGGCTGTATCACGGCTGAGGAACTGGAACCTGGTGAAGCCGAGACTCCCCATGGAGGCGAGGAGGGAGTGGATCAGGCTCTACGAGGAGGACATCAAGGAGTTGGAGAAGTTTATCGGGAGGGACCTTTCCAGATGGCTGCAAAGCTGAACACGGCAAAGGGATGAAGGATGCCACTGGTGTCTGTGGTGGTGGTGAGCCATCAGAGCCGAGGCCAGCTACCGGATTGCCTGGCGTCTGTGCTCCAAGAGCGGGATCCGGCCGCAGAGCTCATCGTGGTGGATAACGCATCCACGGACGGGGGGCCCGACCTTGTGCGCGATCGCTTCCCCCAGGCGAGGATCATGGTCAACGAGAGGAATCTGGGCTTCGCCTCGGCCGTCAATCGAGGCCTGGGCGTGGCCAGGGTGGAATTCGTCCTCCTTTTGAACCCGGACGTGGTCCTCCTTCCCGGGGCGTTGGGGAGGCTCTTGGAGTTCCTGGAGGGACACCCGGAGGCCGCCTGCGCCGCCCCGCGCCAGTGGGTGGATGCGGATCGATTCTGGCAGTTCAGCGCGATCCCATGGCCGCCCCACTGGGCCACCATCCTGGCCTCTCTCCCCGGCCTCTGGAGGGTCGGGATCAGACCCCCCACGTTGGTCCGCGGTTGGGAGCTCAACCGCGCGGTCTGGCGCGCAGAGGCGCCCCAGGCCGTGCCCTTTGTATCAGGGGCGTGCATGCTGCTGAGAAGATCATCGCTCCAGGCCATCCAGGGGATGGACGGGCATTACTTCCTCTTCTTCGAGGACGTGGATTTGTGCGCCCGTCTTCGCCAGGCCGGCTCGGCGCTTTACGTCGTCCCCGAAAGCGGGGCGATACATCGAGCCAGGGCCAGCATCCGTTCCCTCCCAGGCGATGTGGCGGAACGTCACCTATTGGAGAGCGGTCGGCGTTATCTCAAGAGGCACGGGGATCCATTGACCC
>CAZOXN010000117.1:0-7195 GCA_964583655.1 uncultured Desulfarculaceae bacterium
CCAGGCCGTGGGTTTGTTGAGGGCGTACCGGACGAAGATGTCGTAGCAGATGGCAAGGACCAATCCGGCCATGAGGAAGCTGGCCGCCCTGCCCGTCCACTCGCTGACCCCATCCATCGCTCTCAAGATCTTCTCCATGAGGATCCTCCCGTGAAGGATCTCGACTATCCGAGTCCCGACCGGATCCGGGCCCCGGCGAGGAGAGGGCCGGCAAGGGACGTCCCACACGCCCTCCTGCCAGCCCTTTCGGGACGCGTATGCCCAGGGACGGAAGTGCCCTCTGCCGTCAGGCTAGAGGGCACCCGGGGCACCTAGCTAATGCGGCAGGGAGAACATCTTGGCATAAGGGTACCACTTCTTGCCGAAGGCCTTCTGGGACTCCCAGACCTTCTTGAAAAACTCGTCCTTGGCACCCATCTCGTCCAGATACTCCTCAGCCCACTTTGTGAAGGTCTTGATGGTCTCGGGGTCCACCTCCACGATCTCTATCCCCTTCTCCTTGTAGAAGTCCATGGCCTTGAGGTTCTCCGACTCCATCCAGAGCCAGTTGAGGAGTCTCATCTTGCCCACCGCTGCCTCCACCGCCACCTTGAGGTCAGGGGGCAGCGAATCCCAGGCCTTCTTGTTTATGATGATCTCCAACTGGGAGGCAGGCTGGTGGATCCCCGGGAGGTGCAGGTACTTGCAGACCTCCCAGATGCCCAGGGTCTTGTCGAAGGCCGGGATGCTGTACTCCGCGGCCTCTATGACCCCCCTCTGGAGGTTCGGCATGATCTCACCCGCTGGCATGAAGACCACGGAGAGGCCATGCTTGGTCAGGACGTCCCCCATGAGGGGCATCATTCTGAGCTTGATGCCCTTCCAATCCTCCAGCTTCTTCATGGGCTTCTTTGACCACATGAAGATCTCCATGGAGATGGGGGCATCGTGGAGGACCTTCACCTTGTAGCCATACTTGTCGTACATCTCCTGGTGCAGTTCCTTGCCGCCGCCGTATTCAAGCCACATCTGCATGTCCAGGGCGTTGAGCCCGCCAGGGGCAGCGGTGAAGAGTGGGGCCACAGGGATCTTTCCAACCCACTGGCCCGTGTATCCGAAATTGACCTCATAGACGCCATCGCTCACGGCCTTGAGCCCCTCGAAGGGTGGCACCAGGGCCCCGGCTGGGAAGCACTCCCAGACCAGCCGCCCACCGGTCACCTTCTTCACCTCCTCGGCCGTCCGAAGCATGGTCTCGTGGTAGAGCATGCCGGCAGGGACGAACCCCTGGACCTTCCACTTTATCGCCCCCTTTACCTTCGGGGCGGGCTTCGTGGGCTCTGGCTTCTTGGGCGGCTCGGCCTTCTGTTGAGCCAAGGCAGGCCATGAGAAAGCTAGGGCCACGGCAAGGGCCAACAGGACCACCAAGGACTTGTTCTTCATGGCAATTCCCTCCTTTACGATTGTTGGGGTTTCCTCAGCGGGGCCAACACTGTGAAAGGCACGGCCACCTCCTCCCTCCCCCAAGCGGGTACGCGGACTAGGTGCAAGAACACGGCAAAGCGCCAGGTGGCCATGAACTGGCACGATGGTCTATAATCTTTTTCAGGCCCCTTGTCAAGCGAAGAGTTTCAGTCCAAACAGGTGAGTCTTTTGATCCGAGTTAGGCCCGGCCTCGGAGGCCGGGCCCAGGACAGGGGGATAGGTCCCTTCCTACCTTTGCAGTTCTGGCACGATCCCCTCGAAGTAATCGAGCACAACAGGGTTGCTCAGGGCATCCCTGTTGGTCACGGGCCTGCCGTGGATGATGTTCGTGACCGCGCTTTCCACCTTCTTCATGTTGAGGGTGTACGGGGCGTCGGGCATCTCCATGATGATCGCCGGGACATGACGCGGCGAGGCATTGTCGCGCAGGGCCTTCCTGATCTTCTCCTTCAACTGGTCGGTCAGCTTGACGCCTTCCATGAGCTTGACGAACAGGATGATCCTTTGGTCCCCCTTCCAGTTTTGCCCTATGGCCAGGCTGTCCGCGATCCCATCGAGCTTCTCCACCACGTTGTAAATCTCAGCGGTCCCGATGCGCACCCCGGACGGCTTCAGCACGGAATCGGAGCGGCCGTAGAAGGTGATCCCTCCTGTGTCACTGTGCATGACGATATAGTCGCCGTGGCGCCACACATTGGGGAAGTGCTCGAAGTAGGCGGCCCTGTATTTCTCTCCGTTGGGGTCGTTCCAGAAGTATATGGGCATGGACGGGGCAGGGGCCTCGCAGACCAGCTCCGCCTGTTGATCGAACACATGCTTGCCGTTGTCGTCATAGGCCTTGACCTTCATGGCCAGGGCAGGTCCCTGGAGCTCTCCGGCATATACCGGGCTGATGATGTTCCCAGCGGCAAAGCAGCCGTTTATGTCCGTCCCCCCGGAGATGGAATTGAAGTGCAGGTCCTCCTTGATCTCCTGGTAGACCCACTCGAAGCCCTCTGCCGAGAGGGGAGAGCCGGTCTGGGAGATCTCCCTCAGAGACGACAGGTCGAAGCTCTTTCCAGGGGTGGCTCCCTGGCCCCTGAGGAAATTGACGTAACTCGCGCTCAGGCCGAAGATGGTTATCTTCTCGTCCTGGGTCAACTGCCACATGGCACCCCAATCGGGGTGGTTAGGATTGCCATCGTAAAGGAGGATGGTGGCCCCCACTCCCAGAGAGCTGATGAGCCAGTTCCACATCATCCAACTGCAGGTGGTGATGTACATGATGGTGTCTTCCCTCTTGAGGTCTGTGTGCAGGAGGAGTTCCTTGAGGTGATTGATGAGGATCCCGCCTGCCCCCTGCACCATGCACTTGGGCTTTCCAGTTGTCCCGGAGGAGAACATGATGAAGACGGGGTGATCGAAGGGGAGCTGTTCGAACTGGATGGGCGGATCCTTCTCCTTGGCCAGGAAATCCTCGAGGCGCACTGCCTTGGGCACACCTCCGAGGTCCGCCTCCGTTCCCGCATAGGACACCACCACAACCCTCTCCAGGGTGGGGATGGCCTTGGCCACTTCTGTGGCATTGGCCAGGGCGTTGAAGGTCTTCCCCTTGTAGAAGTACCCGTCCACAGTGAACATTACCTTGGGCTCCACCTGGCCAAGCCTGTCCAGGGCCGCCTGGGAGCCGATGTCCGTGGCGCAGGAGGACCATACGGCCCCTATGCTTGTGGCGGCCAGCATGGCTATGGCCGTCTCCATCATGTTGGGCATGTACCCCACCACCCGGTCCCCGGGGGATACGCCCATCTCACGCAGGGACTTGGCCAACCGAGCCACAGTGGAATAGAGCTCGGCGTAGGTCATCTGAACCCTCTTCTGCGTCTCGCCCTTGAACACGAAAGCCAACCTCTGGTCCCTGTACCTCAGTAGGTTCTCAGCGAAGTTGAGCCTGGCCCCCGGGAACCACTTGGTGCCTGGGAAGACACTCAGGTCCTCGACCACCTTGTCGTATCCCTTGGAGGCCTTGATCTCGGCGAAGTCCCACATGGTGGCCCAGAACGCCGGTATATCATCCACGGACCACTGGTAGAGCTCGCGATACGTGGAGAAGCCCTTGCCGTAGCGCTTGTTGACTAGATCGATGAATCTGGTGATGTTAGCGTTTCGCCTCGTCTCCTCTGATGGTTCCCAAAGGGGGGTCTTCTTGGCCATTTTCCATCCTCCGTCGCAAGGGTTAGTGGGGCAGAGCCTCTGTCATCGCTGCAGCGAAACCGAAACTTAGCAAAAACGCAAGAGCCATGTCAAACGAAACGGACCTCTGAGGCGGTCGCTCTCAGGATGAAATACGCAAGAGGAAACGATGATCCGAACATCGACTCGAGTCAATGGGCCCTGACCAATCGTGATGGGCCTCGGACCTGGGTAACGTCCTCCATGTCCTCGCCTGTCCTCTCCCTGGTGAGGGGAGATTCGGGGAGCAGTACCCTGAAGACACTGCCCTTGCCTGGCTCGCTCTCCACCTCGATGGCACCCAGGTGGGCCTCTACTATCCCTTTGGCGATGGGGAGCCCCAATCCCGTCCCCACCACGTGCCTGGTCCTTTCGTCCTTCACCCTGTAAAACCTGTCGAATATCCTGGGGATGGCCTCTGCCGGGATGCCCACCCCCGTATCCGCCACCTCGACCCACACGTAGTCCCCCCTCTTTCCCCCTCGGACCTTGACCTCTCCACCGCTGGGGGTGTACGCGAGGGCATTGGAGATGATGTTGGAGAAGACCTCCTCCAAGGCAGCGGCATCCCCCACCACCAGGGATGAAAGTGGAAAGGGCTCCATGCTGAGCCGAAGTCCTCTCTGCTTGGCCGAAGGGGCATAGAACTCAACGGTCCTGGCCACCAAAGGCCCGAGCTCTATGGGCTCCCTGCGGTCGATGATCCGGCCAGCCTCTATCCGCGAGAGATCGAGGAGGTCATTGATGAGGTCCAGAAGGCCCTGGGCGCGCAACTGGGCCTTCTCCAGGAGGCCACATTGCCTCTCATTGACCTCTCCAGCAAGACCTTGGGAGATGACCTTGAGCTGTTGCTGGATGGCGGCCAGGGGCGATCTGAGCTCGTGGGAGACCATGGCCACGAAATCGGACTTCATCCGGTCCAGCCTCTTGAGCTCCGTTATGTCCTGGATGAGGGTCACCGAGCCCAGGATCTCCCCCCCAGGGAGCCAGACGTTGCTCGCCTGGGCCCTTACCTCTCCCACCCCTTCCACCGCGAGCTCCACGGAACGGGTCGTACCAGGGGCCTCGGCGGCTACCTGGCGGACCATGGCAGCGATCTGAGGCTGGGCCCACTCCTCAATGGGGACGCCCTCCCCCGGCAAGTCCCCCTTGCCCAGGAGGCGTCCAGCCGGGGGGTTGTGGAGCACGACCAGCCCGTCCCGGTCTGTCACCAGGACCCCATGGGCCATGGAGTGGATGATGGTGCGCAGCCGGCTCTGTTCCTCCGCTATCCCCCTCAGGCTCCTGGCTCGCTCCTGGCGGAGCAGCTCTGCCTCCCTCTGGAGATGTCGTCTCTCCAGGGCCCTTCTCAGCACGAGACGGAGCTGATCGGGACTGAACGGCTTGGAGATGAAGTCGTATGCCCCCCGCTTCATGGCGGCCACGGCCAGCTCCACTGTGGCGAAGCCGGTGATCACGACCACGATGAGATCTGGGTACTCGGCCTGGACCTTTTCCAGGACCTCCATTCCCCCGATCCCTGGCATCATCAGGTCCAGGAGCAGCACGTCCACCTCATCCTGGGCGAGGATGCGCAGCCCTTCCTCGCCGCTCTCCGCGCCCTCGACTCGGCAGCCCAGGGAGCTGCAGATGCGGGCACATCCATCGCGCATTATGCGCTCATCGTCCACTACTAGGACCAGGGGTCCGGTGTCGGGGGATTCGGAGGACATGATCTACGCCTAGCAGTTCAGCGGGCCAAGAGGCGCTCCACCCTTCGGACGATCTCCTCCGGCTCCACGGGTTTGTCCACGTAATCGTCCGCGTCCGTCTCCATGCCCATGCGCGGGGTGTAACGGGTCTCGGAGATCTTGGAGGCCACCGCCGTGAGGAGTAGCACCGGTATGTCGGACAGCTCTGGATCCGCCTTCAGCTCCTTGCACACCTCGAAGCCATCCTTATCCGGCATCATCACATCCAGGACGATGAGGTCCGGTCTCTGGGAACGAGCCTTCAGCAGTCCCTCGTTGCCGCCGTAAGCCGTTATCACCTCGAAGTTGCGGCTCTCCAACATCATGGACACCGTCTCTACCAGGTCAGGATCGTCGTCTACCACCAGGATCTTCGGCATCTGACTCCTCCTTTCTCGATTCTCGCGCAACCCGCTTCAGGTTAGTCGCCGCGACAACCAGAATGATAACGCATCCGGTGGGGAAGAATCCAGGGATCCGAGTCGGGGCGTACTATCCTCGCGTCCCTGCATCGAGGCCCGCCTCGCGGAGGATCTCCGGGACCACCTCTTCTCTGCCTATGGCCATGATGTGGACCCCGTCGCAGATCTTCCCCTCCTTGAGGGTTCGGATCATACGCCCGGCGATCTCCACCCCCTTCTCTATGACCTTTCCCTTGGGGGCGGCCTTCATCTCCTCGATGAGGGACTGAGGCACGAAGACCCCTGGGACGTTCTTGTTCATGTACTCCGCCATCCGCCACGAGGTCAACAGGATGATCCCGGCCAGGACCTTGACACCGAAGGGCCGTGCATACTCCATGAACCTCTCGAAGTTCTCCAGGTCGTAGACGGCCTGTGTCTGGATGAACTCCGCCCCGGCCTCCACCTTCTTCTCGAACTTGATGAGCTGCGGTTCAAGGGGCTTGGCCTCCGGGGTGACGATGGCCCCTGCGCAGAACTCCACCGCCCCGTCCAGATCGTTGCCTCCGAGGTCCTTGCCTTTCTCCAGGGTTCGGATGGCATACAACAGTTGAGAGGAGTCCAGGTCGAAGACACCCTTTGCCTCCTTGTGATCTCCCACCACGATCGAGTCCCCTGTGAGACACAGCACGTTTCCAATACCCCGACTGTATGCGAAGAGGAGATCTGCCTGAAGTGCCAGTCTGTTGCGATCCCTGCACGTCATCTGGAGGATCGGCTCACCGCCGTGCTCCTTCACCAAGAGGGCACCGCCCATGGAGGGAAAGCGCATAACCGAGCTTTGATGATCCGTCACATTCAGGGCATCCACCTTGTCCTTGAGGAGCTCGATGTGGTGGATCATCTTCTCCAGGTTTGTCCCCTTGGGAGGTCCGATCTCGCTGGTGACCACGAATCTGCCTGAGTGGAGGATATCCCGGAAGCGGAGTCCCATCTCGCCCACTCCTTTCTCCCATCCTTTGGATTCTCGAGGGCCCTCCCCGTGCAGGAATCAGGACGTATCGTCCGGGCCCCGAGAGGAGCTCCGGGGTCTCATCTCCAAGGGGCTGGGCCTATCTCCATGCGTCAAGGGGCCATGGTTATCCTGCCAGGCCTTGGGCATACCTGGTGGTTGCGAGGGGGCTGGAACTTGCGCATCCGATCCAGTCTCCCCTGTCCCCTCAGCCGCTCGTATATCAGGGTCCAGACACACTCCTTGTTGGGATCGACCTCGCACTTCCCGTTGTTGGTCCCACCGCAAGGGCCATTGACCAGACCTTTGTGACAGCTGGTAACCGGGCACACCCCCCCGGTCTCGCCCAGGATGCAATCCCCGCACTGGGTGCAGAC
>CAZOXN010000118.1:0-7180 GCA_964583655.1 uncultured Desulfarculaceae bacterium
AAACCCATTCATGGAGGCGAGTGATGGCGGGTGATGACAAAGGAAGGGGGGCGATCTTGGTAGTAGGAGGGGGCATAGCCGGCATCAGCGCCGCGGTGGAGGCGGCGGAGGTGGGCTATCCGGTTCACCTGGTGGAGCGAGGTCCTTATCTGGGGGGGAGGGTAGCCCAGATAAACCAGTACTTCCCGAAGCTCTGCCCCCCCACATGCGGCCTAGAGATCAACTTCAAGCGCATCAAGAACAACCCTAACCTCGTGGTCCACACCATGGCTGAAGTGACAGAGGTCCAGGGCGCACCCGGGGACTTCAGGGTGAAGGTCAGGGTCACACCGAGGTACGTGAACGAGAAGTGAACTGCATGCGGCAAGTGCGCCGAGGCGTGTCAGACCGAGATACCCAACCCTTTCAACTATGGGATGGACAAGGTCAAGGCCGCATATCTGCCACACGAGATGGCCTTTCCCATGCGTTATGTCCTGGCCCCAGAGATCATAGGTACAGAGGAGGCCAAGAGGTGCAGGGACGCCTGTCCCTATGATGCCATCGACTTGGAGATGGCGCCCGAGACCGTGGAGCTCAGCGTCTCATCGATCATCCTCGCCACGGGCTGGGAACCTTACGATGCCTCCAAGATGGAGAACCTCGGGTTCGGAAAGGTGGCCAACGTGATCAGCAATGTGATGATGGAGAGGCTCGCCGCGAAGAACGGCCCTACCAAGGGGAAGATCCTCAGGCCTTCGGATGGCAAGGAGGTGAAGAGCATCGCCTTTTGCCAGTGTGCGGGACAGAGGGACGAGAATTACCTGCCTTTCTGCTCCAGGGTCTGTTGTACAGCCTCCTTGAAGCAGGCCCGTATGGTGAGGGAACAGTATCCCGATTCCCAGGTCTACATCTTTTACATCGACCTTCGGGCCTTCGGCCGAAACGAGGATTTCCTGGCAAAGGTCCAGCAAGACGGCGGAGTCAAGATGATAAAGGGGAAGGTCGCCAGGATCACGGAGGATTCCGGCACCAAGGATGTGATCGTGGAGGCTGAGGAGGTGGCTGCGGGCGCCATATCCCGTGTGAAGGTGGACATGGCGGTCCTGGCCACGGGCATGGCCCCGTCTGCGATGAAGGTAACAGGCCTCCCGTCCAGCGTTGACGATTACGGATTTGTCATAGACGGGCCAGGTGTCTATGCGGCCGGGACGGTAAAGAGGCCTCTGGATGTGGCTGCGACGGTCCAAGACGCCACTGGCGCTGCCCTCAAGGCGATTCAATCTGCGGTGCGGAGGTGATCCGATGGACAAGAAGATCGGAGTTTACATATGCACGGGTTGCGGTATCGGGGACGTCATAGATGCGGAGAGGCTCTCCAAGGTGGCCACCGGGGAATACAAGGCCCCTATCTGTAGGGTCAACGCTTACCTTTGCGCCGCGGAAGGGATCGCCCAGATCCGCAAGGACGTAAGCGACGAAGGCGTCAACGGCATCGTCCTCGCTGCCTGTTCGCCCAGGGCCAAGACAGATGTCTTCTCATTCGATCCTTTGACCACGGTGATGGATCGGGTCAATCTGAGGGAGCAGGTGGCCTGGAGCCACGAGCCACAGGTCAAGGAGGGGATAGACGAGGACATCCAGATGCTGGCCGAGGATCAGCTCCGCATGGGCATCACGAGGGTTCAGAACATGGACCCGCCCGAGCCTTTCAAGGAGGAGATAAGCAAGAGGATACTGGTCGTGGGCGGAGGCGTCACCGGCATGACCTCTGCCCTGGATGCCGCCAGGGCTGGATATGAGGTGGTCCTGGTGGAGAGGGAAGCGGCCCTAGGCGGGTTTGCCGCCAGGATGTACAAGCAGCTTCCCAAGAGCCGGCCGTTTCGGGACCCGGAGGCACCTGATTACCAGGATCTGGCGCAGGCCTTGAAGAAGGAGGAGAGGGTCAAGGTCTACACCTCTGCCACGGTGGAGAAGGTAGCAGGGGCCCCAGGGATGTTCGATGTCTCCATCAAGCAAAACGGTGGTACGGTCCAGGAGCGCGCAGGGGCCGTAGTCCTGGCCACAGGTTGGGAGCCGTATGACCCCAACAAGCTGACCCGACTGGGATACGGCCAAAGCCCCAACGTCGTCACCAACGTGGCGCTGGAGGAGATGGCCGCGAAGGGGGCACTCTCGAGACCGTCGGATGGAAAGGCGGTGCAGAGCGCGGCCTTCATACTCTGCGCGGGATCCAGGGATCCCGAGCACCTCCCGTATTGCTCCACCGTGTGTTGCGCAACCTCCTTGAAGCAGGCCCTTTACGTGAGGGAGAGGAATCCAGAGTCGAAGGTGTTCGTGTTCTACAAAGACATCCGGACACCGGGGCACTACGAGGACTTCTACAGGCGAGTCCAGGAGGAAGAAGGGGTCTTCTTGACCAAAGGGGACGTTGTGTCCGTGGCACCACAGGCGGATGGGTCAGTGGCGGTGGAGGCAGACGATCTCCTGTTGGGGGAGAGGATACAGGTGAAGGTGGACCTGGTGATCCTGGCCACTGGCATGGTCCCCAGGACCGCCTTGGGGGAGGAGCTGACACCCGTGGTGGTGGAGGAAGAGGGAAAGAAGAAGGACCTGGCATCCCAGCTCCTCATCCCCACCAGGATGATAAAGTCAGGCACCCTGAACTTGGAGTACCGACAGGGACCCGAGCTGCCCGAGCTGAAATACGGGTTCCCTGACTCCCACTTCATCTGTTTCCCGTACGAGACGCGAAGGACGGGCATCTACGCAGCGGGACCTGTGAGACAGCCCATGGATATCTCGTTCAGCATGGAGGACGCCAGGGGGGCCGCCCTGAAGGCCATCCAGTGCGTGGAGCTGACCGATCAGGGCAGGGCCGTCCATCCGAGGACGTGGGACATGACTTATCCTGATCTCTTCATGCAGCGCTGCACCCAGTGCAAGCGGTGCACCGAGGAGTGCCCCTTCGGGATGTACAACGAGGACGAGAAGGCGAATCCCTTGCCCAACCCCACGAGGTGCAGACGCTGCGGCATATGCATGGGCTCCTGTCCCGAGAGGATCATATCTTTCAAGGACTACTCGGTGGGGATGATAGGCAACATGATAAAGGCCATCGAGGTACCGGAGGAAGAGGAGGAGAAGCCGAGGATCCTCCTCTTGGCCTGCGAGAACGACGCGTATCCGGCCCTGGACATGGTGGGGCTGAAGGGGTTGAAGTACAACCCGTTCATGCGCATCATACCGCTGCGCTGTCTGGGGTCCCTCAATCTGATCTGGATCGCCGACTCGCTCTCCAAGGGCATAGACGGGGTACTCCTGCTGGGGTGCGTCCATGGAGACGATTATCAATGCCATTTCGCCAAGGGGAGCGAGCTGGCCAATTACCGCCTGAGCAAGGTCCAGGAGACGTTGGACCGCCTGGCCCTTGAGTCGGGGAGGATACGCATCGAACAGATCGAGATCTCGGACTATCACAAGATACCCGGGATCATCGACGAGTTCCTGGAGAACATAAAGGAGATAGGGCCCAATCCTTACAAGGGGTTCTGAGGGCGGTGACGAGGTGCCGTAGGGCGAGGGCTGCCCTGGTCCGTTCTCTGGGCCATCGGGGGACCGGGGGGCGCGTTTTTCGGATCATCAAGGCGAGGAGGTGGCACGGATGTCAAAGGCGATTCTCCTGGATCCGGACCTGAAATTCATAAGGGAGGTCAAGGCGGCCGGCGGCGGCACCTTGAAGAAGTGTTTTCAGTGCTCCACTTGCTCGGTGGTGTGCAATCTCTCCCCGGACGACAGGCCCTTCCCCAGGAAAGAGATGCTGTGGGGGCAGTGGGGGCAGAGGGACCGCCTGATGAGCGATCCCGATGTGTGGCTTTGTCATCAATGCAACGACTGTAGCAAGCACTGCCCGCGCGGGGCGAGGCCAGGGGACGTCCTGGCAGCCTTGAGACGCATGGCCATAATGGAGCATGCCACTCCCCAGTTCCTGGCCAAGTGGGTCAACGATCCAAGGTTTCTCCCGGTGGTCTTCGGGATCCCGGTGGTGATCCTCTTGCTCTTCATGGCCGCGGTGGGGACCCTGGGGATACCGGAGGGGGAGATCATTTACCGCAAGTTCATCCCGCAATGGCCGGTGGTGGATGTGATCTTCCCCTTGACCGCCCTCTGGACACTCCTATGCTCGGCGATGGGCGTCAGGAAGTTCTGGACTGCCCTGAGTGCACTGGGCCCACAGCCGAAGAGGGAGTACCGATATTCACCGTGGGAATGGATCACCATCTACGTCCTTGGGACCGTGGTTGACATACTGAAGCACACGAGGTTCAAGGAATGCGTGGTGAACAGGCCCAGATACACGGCCCACTTCAACATGATGTGGGGGTTCATCCTCCTGGCCGTGACCACCGCGTGTGTGGCCGCCGGGGTCTATGTCTTCGGCAAGCAGACCCCTTATCCCCTGAGCAGCCCTGTGAAATGGATCGGCAACGTAGGTGCAGTGATCCTGATCTTGGGCTCGTTGCTGGCCCTAGCACATCGCATGTCCCCAGGGGATGATGCAGGGAAGGCGACCTATTTCGACTGGCTCTTCTTGCTCGTGGTACTGGCCACAGGTGTGTCAGGCCTCCTCACGGAGCTCCTTCGCCTGGCCGATGTGGCCTCTGTGGCTTACCCCGTGTACTTCATTCACCTGGTCTTTGTCTGGTTCTTGTTCGCCTACCTGCCGTTCTCCAAGTTCAGCCATCTCCTGTACCGCACCACTGCCATGGTCTATGCGCGTTGGATTGGGAGGGAGATGGGCAGGGGGAGCGGGATTTCTCCGCCTAGGCTTGGAGGGGGCCAGCCAGCGCACTGAGCATGGGGGACCTGGATTTGCCCGAGAGAGACGGCTCCTGCGGAGCTGGAGGGACCCATGAAGGACTTGGTCGTGCGGCTGTTGAAGGCCGTCTACAGGTACGAGAAGGAGCTTCACGACCTGAAACGTCAAGAGGGCGTGGAGATCGGCCACAGCACCTTGGTGGAGAAGATCGCCCGCAGGTACGGGCGCACTCCGGAGGAGAAGCTCCTGATCATGGAGACCCTGGCTAGATATCGAGGGGAGGATTAGCTGGCCCTGTGGTGACGTGACATAATTACTTCGTGTCTCGGGACTGACAGTCCGGTGAGAAGCCAAGAGAAGCAATTCAGCGTCATCGCTGGGAGAGCCTGGATTCAGTGCCTCAAGAGGGTTAAAGGATCCGTGGGACGCGGTCTCCGCTCGGGTTACGGTGCTTGACGAGATCGTCAGCCCAGAGGCTGTACGGCCGTGCCCCGTAGCGCGAGACACAGGCGACTATGGAAGATGAGGGGGGAAGGTGTAGGCCCTCGGGCCCGAGTCGCTGTGGAGGATGTCTCCCTGATGGCTGGAATGCGAATTACTTCAGGGTGATCCCGAAGGCATGATGCGAACTGACATGGAGGAGATGACCAGCAAGAGCCGGTTCCGGTTCCGTTGCCATGCCGGGCTTCCTTGCTTCACCAGGTGCTGCCGGGATGTGAACATATTCCTCACCCCGTACGATGTCCTGAGGCTGAAACAGAGGCTCGGGCTCTCCTCAGGGGAATTCTTACAGCGGCATACCATCCCACTCCTTGCAGGGCGGTCCGGACTCCCAGTGGTGGTCTTGAAGATGGGAGATGATCCGGGCAAGAGATGCCCCTTCGTGGGGCAGGATGGGTGCACGGTTTACGATGACAGGCCGTGGTCCTGCCGCATGTATCCCCTGGACCGCAAGGACCTTGACGATTCATTTGGCGTCATCGCGGATCCGAGGTTCTGTCTCGGTCTCGGGGAGGAGTCGGACCAGAGCGTGGCAGAGTACCTGAACGCCCAGGGCGTCCCGCCTTACGAAGAGATGGAGCGGTTGCTCCGCAAGATCTCGGATAGCCCGAGGCTCTCCGCAGAGAGGATACAAAACCCGAAGGTCCAGGAGATGTGCCGGATGGCCCTTTACGACCTGGATCGGTTCCGGAGGTTTGTCCTGGAAAGCAGGTTTCTGAAGCTCTTCTATGTGGAAAAGGATGTCGCAGACAAGATCCCCTACGACGACTTGGAGCTGATGAGGCTGGCGTTTCGATGGCTCGAGTTCGGGCTTGTATCCGGGGAGACCATGAGGATTCGTCAGGACGTGATCGAGGGCCGAGGCAATGGACAGTGAGGCAAGGGGAAGGGCACCCTGTTGTCCAACCGTCGAGAGGGTGAGGGAGTGGGCCGGATGACGCCAATGGCCACATCGACCACCCATGACGGCAGGCAAGAGGGGTTTCGACCTGTGGTCGGTGGGAGACTCCGCTTTCTCTGCCACAAGGATATCCCGTGCTTCAACCGTTGCTGCGCCGACTTGCGGCTCGTGCTTACCCCCTACGACATCTTGCGGCTCAAGACGAGACTCGGGCTCCCATCGGATGCATTCCTGGACCGATACACGGTGCTGGATCTTGGGGGTGGATCCGTCTTCCCGATGGTCAAGCTCAAGATGAAGGAAGAGGGGGAGAGGCCCTGCCCGTTCGTAAGCCTGCAAGGCTGCACAGTGTACGAGGATAGACCCGGGGCTTGCAGGCTCTATCCACTGGGCAGGGGTGCCTCCTGGGGACCACCCGGCGCCGGAGGGCTGGAGTTCTATTTCATCGTGGATGAGTCGCATTGTATGGGCTTTGGCGAGTCCAGGGAATGGACCGTGGAGGAATGGATAGTCGACCAGGGGGTAGGGGTTTACAACCAAATGGACAGGGAGTGGATGGAGCTCGTCACGAGCCGCAGCCCCAGGCTGAGGGACCTCAACGAGGCCAAGCTCAAGATGTTCTTCATGACGAGCTACAATCTCGACCGCTTCAGGGATTTCGTTTTCCAAAGCAGATTCCTGAGTGCCTTCGAGATCTCCGAAGAGGAGGTCCAAAGGGTCCGTGAGGACGATGTCGAACTGATGCGGCTGGGGATGAAGTGGCTCAAGTTCGCCATCTTGGGCGAGGACACCTTGAGGAGGAAGCCTATCGGTTCCTGAAGTAGAGCTCGGCGAACTCCCTGGCCGTCTTTTTCATTATCTCTTTGGGATCAGAGACGTGCGCCTCGAACACCCGGGCGATCTCTTGGTAGTCCGGTTCCCTGCTCCCTTTGTCGTAACGCTATACGAACTCCGACCTTAGCCCCTCTGGAAGGGCCGCC
>CAZOXN010000119.1:0-7137 GCA_964583655.1 uncultured Desulfarculaceae bacterium
GGCTCCAGGAGGCCATTCGATGGATGAACCGTGCCAGGTCTGTCTTCAGGGAGATCTTCTCGGAACGGGCAGCGAATCCGGATGGGATCCCCCTCGAGGCGGTCCATGGCTGGAGCCGAAGATGGTTGGCCGAGCCGACCCTGAGGTGTCTCGAGGAGGTCCTCCGAGAACGCTCGGAGGTTGGTCCTGGCCCCTCGGCACAGGGCCGATCCAGGGTCTTGTTGACGAGCAGCATGCTGGATCAGCCGGCCCTGATCCGCATGATCCAGGAGGCAGGACTCCAGGTGGTGGCGGAAGACGAGTGCATGGGTGCACGTCATTACGATGGGGATGTATCGGAGGAGGGGGATCCTTATCTGGCCATCGCCGAGCGCTACCTGAACAGGTGGCCATGCCCGCGCATGCACGGGCACAAGAGGAGATTGGAGCGGTTGGGCAGTCTGATGGACCAGGCCCGGGTCGAGGGCGTCGTAGCCCTTCAGCTCAAGTACTGCGACCAGTGCGCCTTCGACCTCCCCCTGCTCAAGGGGCATTGCGAGGCAAAGGGCGTCCCGCTCCTGGTGGTGGAAAACGATTACGGCGAAGCCGGCTCAGGCCAGATTCGTGTGAGGATCGAGGCCTTTGCGGAGATGCTCCAGCAGCCGTGGGCGTGAGCAGCTGGACTTCGGGTGATGATGTGACGGCCGTGCCAAGTCGTTCTCACAATGGCGTGCGTCGCAGCAAGGTCCCGACCTTCGAGCGGATCTTGCGATTTATTTATCGGATCCAGGGACGTCTCTTCGAAGAAGAGGGCTCTGCCAGGAGTCTACTATTTCGGGAGATCTCCCGGCAGGGTATCGAGGCCTTCGAGAGGCGCGCACCGGTGGTTTGGACGACCTCTTATGTCTTCCCCATGGAGTTCATCGCCGCCCTGGGGCTCATACCGGTGGACTTCGAGATCTACGCCGGCCTCATGTCAGCGGCGAACCAGACAGGCCCTATCCTCGGCGCCGCGGATCGCGCTGGCATACCCCAGGACACCTGTACGATCCACCGCATCGCCATGGGGGCAGCCCTGCTGGATCAACTGCCTCGGCCGGACATCTTGCTGAGCACCACCCATTACTGCGACGGCAAGGCCAAGACCAACGAGTTCATGGCCCATCACTACGGGGTGGAATACCTGCTCCTGGACATGCCCCTGGAGGACAGCAAGCCAGCCAGGGAGTACCTGGAGTGTCAACTCCGGGCGATATTCCGAAGGCTGTGCGAGATGGTGGAGAGGGAGCCGGACGAACGGCTCTTGGCAGGACCCGTCCGACACTTCAACGAGATGACCCGCTGTCTCAGGAGGGTAAACCGGATCAGGCAGGAGAGCCCCACCCCCCTCATCCCCAACAACGGGGGCTTCACCCTGAGTTTCATGAACACCCTCCTCCATGGGACGCCCCACGCCACGGAGGTATACGCGAGGCTGGAGCATTCCTTCCTCCAGGCCAAGGCCACGGGGGCCATGCCCCCGGAGTCCATGCGATTCCTCTGGCTCATGGCAAGCCCGACCTTCGACACCCCCATCTTCAGGTTCCTCGAGGAGCGCGGCGGCAGGATCGCCATGGAGGAACTGAGCCATTGCTACTGGGAGGAGATGGACGAAGAAAGACCCATCGCCTCGATGGCGCAAAGGATGCTCTCCAACACCTTCATGGGACCGGTGATGCGAAGGGCGGAGACGGCCTTGATGTTGGCCAGACAGTACCGGGTGGATGCGGCCTTGCACTACGGCCATCTGCCGTGCCGCCAGTCCAATGGCGCACTGCAGGTGATCAAGGACCTCCTGGAGCCGGAGGGGATCCGCCTCATCAACCTGGAGGCTGACTTGAGCGACCCAGCGAATTTCCCGGAGGGGCGCATCATGGACCAACTCTCCACCTTCTGGGAGATCCTGAGCTCGAGGGGAGGGCTTCGTGGAACAGCTTAATCATATAGCCGGCATCATCGCCTTCACCATGGGGGTTGGATGGGCAAGCGGTATCAACCTCTATGCAGCAGTCCTCATGCTCGGGATACTTGGGGCAACCGGGAACGTCGTCCTCCCCCCCGGGCTGCAGATCCTCACCAATCCCCTGGTGATGGTCGCGGCTGGGTTCATGTACTGTGTGGAGTTCTTCGCCGACAAGACCCCCGGGGTGGACTCGGGTTGGGATGCGCTCCACACATTCATCAGGATCCCTGCCGGCGCTGCCCTGGCCGCTGGTGCAGTCGGCCCCACTCATACAGCCGTGACCCTCGCCGCCGCCATGGTGGGCGGGGGCATGGCGGCCGGGAGCCACGCCACCAAGGCCGGGACCAGGGTGATCATCAATACCTCTCCGGAGCCTTTCAGCAACTGGGTGACCTCCTTTACCGAGGACGTGATCGTGATCGTGGGCCTCTGGACCGCCCTCCATCACCCATGGCTTTTCCTGCTGCTCTTGGCAGCGTTCATACTGCTGATGATCTGGCTCCTGCCGAGGTTGTGGCGCGCCATCAAGAAGGTCTTCAGCTTCTTCGGGCATTTGTTGAGGTTCCGCAGGGCTGGGGCAACACCGGATACCCCGGAGGCCCGTGGCCTCGATCAGGCAGGATCTCAGGGAATGCAACCCAGGGACATCCCACGGTGATGGTATGGGAAGGGGAAAGAACGCGGCCTTCGATTAGGTCCATGCCGCCGTAAGAAGGGACTGGGTTCGGGCCCATGATCCAGGAGCGACCCTCGAGGAGGAAGGGAATGCCGAGACCGAAGGATGAAAAGGGGCAGATCTGCTTCAACTGCAGCTACTACTTCCCCGCAACGGTGGACGAACCCACGGAATTCGGCATCTGCCTCAACGACGAGGAGTTCGAGCCTTTTGTGGAAGAGATCTTGGAGGAGTCGAACTTCACGCGGTGCCTGGACCTGGTGGAGGCCAAGAAGTTTCCAGGAGATAGGGAGGCGTGCCAGGACTTTGAAGAGGCCGAGTTCTTCGAGATCGACGACAACACCCCCCTCGGGCGCAGGATCCGAGAACTGTACGAAAGCGGAGAGCTCAACCTCGACACCTTCAAGCAGGCCCTCCTGGAGGAAGAGCTCAGGAGGATCGACTGGAAGGCGGTCCCCGTGGATGGTTACCTGCAGGCCCTGAAGAGCCAGGAGGAGGGCCTGAGGGACAAGGCCATCGACGGATTGGGAACCCTGGTGGCACTGGGGAACGAAGCCGCCCTCCAAGGGCTTTCCGAATTCCTCAAGGCCCTGCCTGTGGCCCGCGATATCGAGCAAGTGCACCTGAAGAAGAGGGTCCTGCGTCACCTGGCTCGTTCGGAGGCAAGAGGCAGTCTCGTCCCGTATCTTGTTCATGAGCTCTCTCGCACCCCCTCGAACAACACCACAAGACAATGGATCTCAGAGATCTTGCGCTTTCTGGAGCGATCACCCTGGGAAGACGTGCACAAGGCATTGGAGCGGGCCCTGGCCCGTGAGCGATTCTCTCCGCGAGTGCGCCAGAGGATCCGCGAGATCCTCTCTTGTGGGACGCCACCATAACGGTTTCCGGAGCTGACTCATGAAGGGCTGGTTCTTCCTTACATGTGCGATCTTGGCGGAGGTCGCCGGGACCACCTGCATGAAGCTCTCCCAGGGCTTCACCAGGCCGGTCCCCTCGGCCCTGATCTTCGTCTTCTACGGTCTCTCCTTCGCTTCCCTCACGGTGGTCCTCAAAGATATCGAAGTGAGCGTGGCCTATGCGGTCTGGTCTGGGTTGGGCACTGCCCTGATAGCCACCATCGGGTTCGCCTGGTTCAAGGAACCGTTGACCGCCGTGAAGCTGGCGAGCATCGCCTTGATCATCCTGGGTGTCGTGGGGCTGAACCTGTCAGGGGTGGGGCACTGATCCGCTGGGTGAGACCTCATGAGGTGTGAAGGGATCGGCAAGAAAGGGGGCAGCCCCTCGCCAGGGGGCCTGCTGGAGCAGGAGGGCGATGGGGTGACGGCGAAGGAGTGAAGCGCATGGCCCCAGCAAGGGAGCGATCACTCCGCGGGCAAGGCGGCGATTGACAATGGCCATCTGGGGCCAATAAAATGAAACCCCTCTCGTTGGCGAGCAGGGTAGGGCGGCTGCGCGCTGTAGCCTGAACATCCATGGAAAGACGGACGCGTCAGCTTAATGTCTCATGATGAGGCCACCCGATGGTCCGCAGCTTCAAGGTCGAGAGGCATCACGCCAGGATCGTCTCCAAGTCCACACTGTTCAAGGTGCTCAATTACCTGGACAGCAGGGAGATTACTACCCCATGTCTCCTCGTGGACAAGGAGAAGGTCAGGGAGAAGGTCTCCCTCATAGGTAGGGGAATTCGGAACGCCAAGGTCTTCTATGCCCTCAAGGCCAACCCAGACATGGATATCGCCAGGTTCCTTCAGGACGAACAGGACTTGGGTTATGAGATATCTTCTGAAGGAGAGTTGAACCTGCTGGCCTCTGCCGGTGTAGGGGCGGAGAGGATCATATCGAGCAACCCTGTGAAATCCGAGAAGTTCCTCCAGGCTGCCTTCGCCTATGGCGTGAGGCGCTTTGCCTTCGACTCCTCCCTTGAGGTGGACAAGATGGCGAGGTTGGCCCCGGGTGCCGGTGTATACGTGCGCCTGTCGGTCCCCAACGAGGGGAGCGAGTGGCCATTGAGCAGGAAGTTCGGGGCGGAGCTGGAAGAGGCACTGGGGCTCCTGTCTTTGGAAAGGGAAAAGGGCCTCGACCCCATCGGCATCACCTTTCACGTGGGTTCCCAGTGCACCAATCTCTACAACTGGAATATCGCCCTGGACAAGGCGAAGATCCTGTGGGACCGCGCCTTGGTCCAGGGGATTGCCCTTCGCATCCTGAACATAGGCGGCGGGTACCCCATCAACTACACCAGGGCCGTCCTCGGGATCGAAACCATCGAGGAGAACATCGACAGACTCATACGAGAGAAGTTCCCGGGCGACGTGGAAGTCCACATCGAGCCAGGACGGGCCGTGGTAGGGGACGCGGGGATCTTGGTAGCCAGCGTCATCGGGAAGGCCAAGAGGAGGGACGAGAACTGGCTGTACATAGACGTGGGTGTGTTCAATGGTTTGATGGAGAGCGTGGGAGGTATCAGATACACTTACCTCGTGGAGAGCAGCAAGGGTATGAGGAGGAACTGGGTCCTGGGAGGTCCTAGCTGCGACTCCTTCGACGTCATCGACAAGAACGTGGTCCTTTGGGAACCGGACTTGAACAACCTCCTCCTCATCTTGTCGGGTGGCGCCTACACGGTCTCCTACGCCTCCGAGTTCAACGGATTCTCCATACCCAAGACGGTCATGATATGAACGAAGCCTCATGATGGCGCGTCGCGAAGGGGCGTGCACCGGTGTCGACCCTGTGGGGGTGAGCCTTTTCCTTGGTCCAGCGTGAGGGGTCGGTTTGAGGGGCCAATTCCGGCTGCAGGCACCGGCCAGGGGCCCATTGGAGGAAAGAGGGGAGGGAGATGATCAGGTTCTTCGAGAGGGACCCGTATTCCCCTGTGGAGCACGTGTACGAGGTGGAGAAGGTGCTCTACAAGGGCAAGAGTCGGTTTCAGGAGATCATGGTGATAGAGAACGCCTTCTTCGGGAAGGTCCTCATCCTAGACGGGATACTCCAGTTGACGGAGCGCGATGAGTTCTTCTATCACGAGATGCTCACCCACGTGGTCCTTCACGCGCACCCTGACCCCAAGAGGGTGGTGGTGATCGGAGGAGGAGACGGAGGCGCCGTGAGGGAGGTCTTGAAACACACCTGTGTGGAGAAGGTCTATTTCGTGGAGATAGACGAAGAGGTCATCAACATCTCCAGGCGCTTCTTCCCCTCGGTCTCCTGTGGCCTCGACGACCCGAGGGTGGAGACCAGGATCATGGACGGTGCGGAATTCGTGAAGAGGATCCCTGGCAAGGCCGACGTCGTCATCGTCGATTCCACGGACATCGTCGGATTCGCCAGGACGCTGTTCTCGTCGGATTTCTTCGACTCGGTGAGACAGGCCCTGACTGATACAGGACTATTCGTGACCCACACGGAGTCGCTTCACTTCCACAAAGACCTCGTGATCGAGCTGCAAGGCAAACTGCGGGAGGTCTTCCCGGTGGTGGATCTCTATACCGTACCCATTGCCACTTATCCGGGCAACTGGTGGGCCTTCGCCGTTGGGTCAGAGTCGTTGAGCCCGCGGGAGTTGAGGAGGCCCTTTCGGATCGCCACCCGTTACTACGACGACGAGATCCACGCTCAGGCCTTCCTGACCAAGGGGTTCTACAAGAGGCTCCTGAACAAGGAACTCTCATGGTAGGAGACGGAGTTGGGGGAGGGAAAGGCCGCGGGAGGCCTTGAATCGCTTCATTGCCGGTTATTGTTCCTCCACGGGTGCTCCTCCCGTTTGAGGCCATATCGCTTGATCTTGGCGTACAGGGTAGTGCGGTCGATGCCTAGGATCCGAGCGGATCTCTGTATGTTCCACTCGTTCTCGTTGAGGACCTCTTGGATGTGAAGACGCTCCACCTCCAGGAGTGTCTTCTGGGGGCGCACAGGAAGGGGCACCCCCTCCGTGGCCCTGACCAGTTGGGGGGGGAGATGGCCCGGCAGTATGATCCCCTCCTTGTTTATGATCACAGCCCTCTCCATGACGTTCTCCAACTCCCTCACGTTTCCTGGCCAGTCATGCTCCAGGAGTAGCTCCAAGGCCTCCTCGGATATCCCCTCCACGTTCTTTCCGAACTCGAAGTTGAACTTCTCGATGAAATGGTTTGCCAGCAGGGGGATGTCCTCCTTCCGTTCCCGCAAGGGGGGGACCTGGATGGTGATCACGTTGAGCCTGTAATAGAGGTCTTCCCTGAAAGTTCCCTCCCTCACAGCCTCCTCAAGGTCCCTGTTCGTAGCGGCCAGGACCCTCACGTCCACGCGCACCGGCTCCTCCCCGCCCACGCGATGAAACTCCCTCTCCTGGAGGACCCTGAGAAGGTTCAATTGCAGCTTCGGGCTGATCTCTCCGATCTCGTCAAGGAAGATCGTCCCGCCGTCGGCGAGCTCGAACTTTCCCCTCTTCCGGGTCCTGGCATCGGTGAAGGCACCCTTCTCGTGTCCGAATAACTCG
>CAZOXN010000120.1:0-7132 GCA_964583655.1 uncultured Desulfarculaceae bacterium
CTCCTCCACGACATCACTAAGATGGACGGCCTTCGCACAGGGCAGGATCACGCTAAGACAGCCGCGCAACTCCTTGGCAAACTGGGTTATCCAGCCGTGGCGGAAGTGGTCAAACATCACGTCGTAGTGCCATTGGAAAAGGGCCTGTTGGGGGTCACCGAGGCGGAGATAGTCAACTACGCGGACAAGAGGGTGATGCATGACCGAATCGTGACCCTGGAGGAACGATTTGAAGACCTGATGCATCGATATGGTGGGAGCCAAGACAGCCGGACGGTGATCGCCTCTTTCTTGGAAAGGACAAAGGAGATCGAGCGGAAGATATTCAGGATCCTTGGGATTCAGGCGGAGGCCCTCGTCTCGCTCCTGAATGTATCTGAGTGATCTCCTTGGGCCTGCTATGGGGACATGAAGGCACAGCCGATCGAGACAGAGGGGAAAGTTCATGAAGCTTTGCGTCCTGCTTGAGTCAGCTTCGAGAAAGGAGAGCCAGCCATGTCCATCCTGGCATTCGTCTTCGTGGAGTGCACTGCCGGCCATGCCATCGAAGTGGTCCGGGAGGTCCGCGGGCTCCCCGGGGTCAAGTACGCCCACGCAGCCACGGGGCCCTACGATGTGATCGCCCTGATCGAGGCAGACGACCTCCAGCTCATGGGCGAGATGGTCATAAGGAGGATTCAGGGTATCCCTGGGGTCATCCGAACTCAGACCAACGTGGTCGTGGAGTGAGACAGATGGACCCTGCGGGTCTCCAGCGCGAGCAGCAGATCCGGCAACGTCTGTTCGACGTGCTGACCGAGTTCCCTGTCCTGTACCAGGCACGACAGGGCGTTGGAAGCAAGATACTCAATCCCTTCGCTTCGTTGCAGCAGGTGGTCAGGACGCATATCAATCCCCTCATCCTCTTCATCAACGACATAATGCAGGAGATCGACAAGGGGCTTACCTATCTTGAGGCCCTGGAACGCGTGGTGAAGTTCTCCATAAGGTACAAGTATCGGGATCGGATCCTGGAGGCTGTCAAACAGCTTTCCGAGATCGAGGGGGCGCATCCGTACTTCCTCTGGGGGCTGGCCTCCTTGCTCGACGGACCAGCCCCCCCTGTCCGCGCCAAGCGTCTGGAGGAACTCCATCGTCGTCTTCACATAATGAACAGGCAATATGTGGAGAAGTTCAAGGCAGAGGCAAACGTCGATGTGGTACCGTGGAGGGTGAGCTTTCGGGAACAGAAGGATGGGGTTACAGAAGGCACATACCTTTACCCGACCGAGGAGCAGTTGAGCGTCTTCCGCAAGGCCCTCTCAGCCCTTGCAAGCCTCATCCACGATTATCGGTTGCAGCGCTGGTTCCACCGCGGGACTTACAATGAGATCCTCTCGAGGATGGAGGAGCTGGCTTGGCTCCTTTTCGATTATGGGTACACGGTGGAGGAGATATGCGGGGGTGTCAGGAAGGAGATCATCCCCTTGGCAGGATTCCTCAACGACCTCCTGCTGGCCAGGCTGGAGGCGACGGCAGCGCCCAAGATGGACCACAAGGGGGTGTCGCGGCACATCATCCTGCTCACCCTCTTGGACTACCGGGACATGGTACCTTTCCGGACCTTCTACAGGAGGCTGAGTCATACAGACGAGCTCCTCGATGTCGCCAAGAACATAGAGAAGGAGGAGAAGGTCAAGGTAAGTCCTTTGCGCAGGCTGGTCCAGCTGTATCTGAGATACCGGGAGATGCGTCCGCAGTTGCTAGCCTTGTATCTGAACTACCTCTTCGCCAAGTCCCACGGAGATTACCTCCGTGCCAGGGAAGCGGATCATTTTGGCGTGGACCTGACAAAACGCTTCGTGCTTCGTTATTACGATTCCAAGGAGGTACAGGAGAGGGCCAAGGAGGATGCACGCAGGTATTACAGCTCTAAGGCCTCGGAGGAGATGCTGGAGGTCCTGCAGCTCTTGATCCAGGCCCTGTCCAGGCCCGAATCCATTCGAGGCAAGAGGGTCCATATCCTAGGACACATCCAGTCGGGGGCCATGGGAAGGGTGCTGATAGGGGTCCACCAGGGAAATATAGTAGCCCTCAAGGAACCCAAGGCCCCGAGGGATTCCTCCATGCCGCTTAGCGACAGGGTGAGGCTCCTACTTTACGAAGCGCGACTGCACTCCCATGTCCAGTCCGGCCAGACCCAACACGAGAACATAGTCGAGTGCTTTGGGATGGTGGAGGAGGAGGACCAGCGCCTCCTGGCCATCGGATACCATCCCGCTGAGACAGTCACCGCGCTCCTACAGAGGGCTAGGGCCTTCTCTTCCAGACCGCCCTCAGAAGGCCAATCCCCTTTGCTGTTCGTCGACTTGAGGACAGTCTCCGTGCAGCTCCTTCGTGCCCTGCTACGATTGAGGGAGAGGCAGGTGGTCCATCGAGATCTCAAGCCAGGCAACATCCTGTATCTGGTGGACATGGATGGGAGGATAAGCCTGATAAAGGTCATAGACTTCGGGGTCTCGCTCGGTTTGGGGCCAGATCATCCCAAGGATCTCCATCAACGCCAAGTGGTGGGGACCTTGGGCTACATGGCCCCGGAGTTGGTCTTTCGGGAGGCCTCCTACCCTTCGGATCTCTACTCCACAGGAGTGATAATCTATCAGCTCATGAGCGGAAGGCTCCCCTTGGAGTTCAGGAAGGCCAAGACCACTGAGGAGATAAAGCTTCAACTGAAACGCGTGGTCCAGGCCAAGCGTGCCCCTCTCCTGAGCGCCAACCCCAACCTCGCTCACTTGCAGGGTGGAGCCTCCTTGGCCGAACTGGTGGACCGTCTGATCCTCCTGGACCCCACCAGGAGGCCGCCCCTCGATGACTTCTACAGAGATTGGATGGATGCTTGGAAGGAGGTCCCTGAGGAGGCCCTCTTCAGGCCCGTCATCTATTCGTCATGATCGGCAGGGTCACTTGCTTCTTCGCGAGAGGCTGGGGGATCAAAGGCGGCCATTTCCCTGATCATCCTGAGGCCCTCTAGGGCCTCCCCTTCATCGATGCGCTGGATGGCGAAACCGGCGTGGACTATGACATAGTCTTCCACGCGGGCCTCTGGGAGCAGCAACAGGGAGACCTTCCTTCTGATCCCGCCTATTTCCACCACCCCCACGCCGTGCTCAGGGATCTCGACGACCCTGCTAGGGACCGCTACGCACATGGAGAGTCCTCCATCTGGCCCGCCTCGCCCTTCCGATCCTGTCGCTTCCGCCCCGTGCGCCGAGGTCTTCACCCAGAGCCCTGAGAAGAGCTCTCGTTGCTCGACTCGCACCCTGGGGCGGCCGGGACCTCCCCCTCTTGTCGCCACGCGGGACGCCTAACCAGTCCGCCTGTGATACAGGGGCGACATCTTCCGGAGGCGATCCACGATGGGGGGAAACTTCTCCAACACATATTCCACATCTTCCATGGTCGTGTCTCGCCCCATGCTGAAAAGGATGGACCCTTGGGCCAGATCGGGCGGTATTCCCATGGCCGTGAGCACATGGGATGCCTTCAAGGAGACCGATGTGCATGCAGAACCGCTCGCCACCGCGATCCCCTCTGCGTCCATGAATAGGAGCATGGCCTCCCCCTCCACGTATTCCACCGACACGCTCAGGAAGCCAGGGAGCCGTTCCGTGGGATGGCCGTTCCAATGAAGCTCCCCGATGCGTTCGGATAGCCCTTTGCGAAGCCCATCGGCCATCGCCCTCCCGTGGGCCATGTTGACCTCCAGGTCCCTCTGTGCCATCTCCGCGGCCACACCCATCCCCACGATGGCAGCGACGTTCTCGGTCCCCCCCCTTCGCCCGTCCTCCTGTGCCCCGCCGTCCAGGAGCCTCTGAGTTGGGGTCCCTCTGCGCATGTACAAGGCCCCGACCCCCTTTGGTCCATAGAACTGGTCTGCCGAACAACTGAGAAGGTCCACGCCCAAGTCCGTTACGTTCACAGGGACCCGACCTACAGAGCCGACGGCATCCGTGTGGAACACCACCCCTGCCTCCTTGGTGATCCTGGCGATGTCCCGGATGGGCTGGAGTGTGCCAACCTCGGGTGTGCTGTGCATGACAGATACCAGGATAGTGTCCTTGCGGATGGCCTTTCGCACCTCCTCAGGGTCCACCTGGCCGTAACTGTCCACCGGAAGACGCGTCACCTCGAAGCCCCAGCGCTCCAAAGTATTGGCCACATAAAGTACGGAGAAGTGCTCCACAGAGGAGATGATGACATGGCGTCCCTTGGTCTGATTTTTCCAGGCCGTCCCCTTGATGGCCCAATTGTTGGCCTCTGTGCCGCACGAGGTGAAATAGATCTCCTCCGTCACTGCAGCCCCGAGCAAAGAGGCGACCCTCTGCCTGGCCTCCCCGACGGCCCTCAGCGGCTCCTCACCAAGGCGATGGATACTGGAGGGGTTCCCGTAGTGCTCCCGGAAGTATGGGACCATGGCCTCCAATGCCTCCTGCACGATGGGGGCACCTGCGTAATGATCCATATTGACCAGCCTCATCTCCTCCTCCGCTGCCTCGGGTTCTCTATCAAATCCATCCAATTTCAGACTACTGCCCGAACCCGCGCAAAGTCAATCCCGATCGCCCCGGGTGCTCAGCCTGCATAGAAAGCGTGGCCGATTACGTCAATTGCCAAGAGAGACTATCCCGCAAGAGCTCTTCAGCCCCTCAAGGCAGGGTCCTGGATTCCTCAATCACCGGGGCCCCGGTCTCACTGTGAGCCCTTGAGATAGAGACCCCCGGATTCTTTGCGAGACTAGCGAGAGAGGCGGGGATAATGACCTGCCCCCGCCTCTCGGATGTCCCCGGGAGTCCCTTCCTCCCTCCATGGGCCGTGGCCTTACTTCGCCCTGACCCAATTCATGGATAAAGGGACCCATGAGTCGCCCTGGCGCTTGGCTATGAGGGAAGTGTCTGGGCTAGTATGGCTCTCAGGGGTGTAGGTAAGAGGAGGAAATACCCCTGTCTCGAAGTCCTTGAAGGTCTCGAGGGCCTTGATCAGCCCTTGACGGGTGAGGTCTTTGGCGGCCTCCGCCCTCTTCAAGCCTTCCACCAGCACCTTGGCCATGCCGTATCCCCAAATAGTCCTGTTCCCCACATCAGCCTTGGGCTGGTAGGCCTGCACGTCCGCCCTGTGCTCCACAGCAACGGGGGTGTTCCCGTCTCCTGGGAAAAAGAACAGGACACCGTATATGTCTCCGGCGAAGTCCAAAGTCTCCGGGCCGGAAAGCTTGAAGAATTCCATATCCATGAGCCCGGACATTGCAACCCACTTCGGCTTCCAGCCCAGCTTTTGCGCCTCTTTCAGTGTGGCAGCCCCATGGGGGGCCAGGCCGTGATTTATGATGTAGTCAGGGTTGAGAGACTTGAGCTTGAGCACCGGGCCACTGAAGTCCTTGGCCCCCCTCTGAAAGGTGACCACCCCGGCAGGCTCGATCCCATGCTTCTTGCACTGATCCACGAATCCATCGCGACCTTCATGACCGAAGTCGTCATCCTGGCAGATCATGGCTATGCGAGCGTCCCTCTTCTGGCTCAAGATGAAGTCGACCGCGATCCTCGCCTGATCGTAGTACCCGGGCAGATGGACGAAGATATACTTTCGGAATGGCACCGCCAGTCTCTTGGACTGGTTCGGCTGGGTGGCGAGAGGGACCTTCCTCGCCTCCAGCAGCTCGTTCAGGGCCAAGGTGGCCGCTGTCCCCGCCGTGTTTATGAAACAAAAGACGTTGTCCCTGTCGAGCAACAACTTCGCTGCCGCCAGGGTCTTCCCCGGGTCGTACCCACCGTCCTCGGCCACGACCTTGATCTTTCGTTTGTAGATCCCCTTGTCGTTGACCTTCTGGAAATAGGCGAGTTGTCCATAGTGCATCTGTGTCATGGGGTACGTCGCTGGCCCTGTCATGTCCAAGATGGAGCCAACGGTGATGCTGTCAGCTGTTACCCCAGGTTCCTCAGCCCGAGCGTTAGAGAAGGGCAAAAGCGCGAGGGAGAAAATGGCCCAAAATGCAAAGAAGCATTTCATATCGTCCTCCTTGTGATGATATGTTGACCCTGCGCCAGACAAAGCCGGGCCGGGCACAGTAGCTCATAAGAAATGAGCCCATCCCGAAGAGCACCACTTACCTGTATTACCGTCAAAGCCCCAAGACCCTTCGGGCTACCGTTATTCGTTGTACCTCCAGTGTCCCCTCCCCGATAGTGAAGATACGGGCGTCTCTATACATTCGCTCCACAGGGAACTCCTTCATGCACCCCCTAGCACCATGGATCTGGACGGCCTCCCTGGTGACCATCATGGCGGTCTCTGCGGAGAAGTACTTGGCCATGCATGCCTCCTTGTCGCTCCTTTGACCCCTGTCGATCAATTGGGCCGCGCGGTAGGTCAGCAGACGCGCCGCATCCGTATTAGTGGCCATCTCGGCTATCTTGTTCTGGATCAACTGATGCTCGGCAATGGGTCTGCCAAACTGGACCCTCTTCTTGGCAAAATCCACAGCTAGGTCCAGGGCGCCTTGGGCCAGTCCGACGCAAATGGCCGCTGTCGGGGTCCTGCCCCTTTCCAACATCCGCATTGCGATGTAGAATCCTTCTCCTTCCTCACCTATGCGGTTCCCCTCCGGTATTCTCACCTCTTTGCAAGTGAAACCCCCGACCCCCAATCCTCGAAGCCCGATCACGTCATTGAGCTCGTCCACCTGGAACCCTTGCCGCTCTCTCTCCACCACGAAGGTCGATATCCCCTTGTGGGGAGGTTTCGCTTTCGGGTCCGTCTTAGCCCAAAAGATGAAGTACGTTGAGACAGATGTGTTGTCTATGTAACGTTTCGTCCCGTTAAGGACATAAGAACTCCCCTCCTTCCTCGCCGTTGACTCGATGGAGGCGAAGTCAGACCCATGATTGGGCTCCGTAAGCCCGATGGAACCCATGGCTTCCCCCCGCTGAATGGGCAGCATGAACCTCCTCTTCTGTTCGTCTGTCCCTCTCAAGTAAAACGGGGTCTGGCACAGGGTACTAGCTAGGGTAGAGGAGGCGATGGAGGCGCTCGCGTAAGCAAGCTCTTCCTCCTGGATGCATAGATCGACCTGTCCCCCTCCCCTTCCTCCCAGTTCTTT
>CAZOXN010000121.1:0-7124 GCA_964583655.1 uncultured Desulfarculaceae bacterium
GCCTTCCTGTTCTTCTCCGATGTGACGGATATCATCTCCACCCTGGTGAAACTGGCCATGAGGGAACGTGCCATGATGGCCAGAGGTTCCAGGTGCGAGGCCGGCGATTTCACCCCAGCGCCCCCGATCCCGAGGCGAATGAAGACGGAATCGGTGTACACGGCCACCCTCCTGGCCCTCAGCTTCTTGGCCGCTGTCAGGGCGGCTATCAAGGCCTGGTATTCGGCCGCGGGGTTGGTGAGCTTGCCAACGTATTCGCTCACTTGGGTCAAGACCTCTCCTTTTTCGTTGGTCAGGACTACGCCGATCCCGGCAGGGCCAGGGTTCCCGTATGACCTGCCACAGATCCAAGCGCACACGGACATGGAACCCGCCAGCCCTTGCGTCTCGTCCACTCTTGTTCTTGACACATCCAAGAAACCGGCGATGATCTCGATATCCTTCTGTGAGACCCCCTGGAACCTCAGACCTGCCGAATACATGGTCCCTCTCCCGGGGACGCGGGACCACCACACGGTCTGTCCGAACGCCTTGACCCCCTGTCCTGACGGAAAGGTCCAGCCCAGATAGACACGGTTTTTTCCGGCACCGGAGCCATCGTCATACAGGTGAAGCCCCCCTGCAGAGATGCGAGACATCTCCAGGCCCACCCCTCCCAGGCTCAGATCCCTGATCATGGCGTTCAGGGGCTGAGATGGCAGACTCGCAGCCGCCTGGGGAACGATCCGAAGGTCAGCCTGGATCGTGGTGAGGACACGAGGGAATCGCCGTTTTTCCATCACGACCTCGGATCAGGAGCCGCATTACGAAGAGACATCTCTCCATGAAACATGGAGCTGCTCCATTCCTGCCTCCCTGTGGAACGCCACTTCTTCTCAGAGAGTAGTGAAGCTGGGCACAGGTGTCAAGCCAGGCAGCGTCAGACTACAGGAGGGGTGTGGCGCAAGATCTCCGCGTTGGTGGCCCATCTCCACGACTGTCCCCAGGCATCTTGGTCGCATCTGAGGATTCCCTCACGCTCCCAGATGTCCAGTCCTTCCTGGATCCTGTGGATTGGAAAGGGCAACTCCTGGCTCAACTGCCTCCCCAACGCCCGGAGGCCCTCTGCCCTGGAGCTCTCTCCATCGACTCGTCCGTGCTTCTCGAGGAGGTCCCTTCTCAGTATCTCCCAGGCCACGGCCTTCACACGCCTCGTCAGCACCTCGTGGCGCTCCTGATCCGGGGCGATCCCCGCTCTCACGTGATCCTCCTGCACCGCGCAGTAGGCCTCAACGTCCTTGTCGTACCTTTCCAGGATCTCCTCGACGTGCTCGGGCCTGACATGCGGTGTGAGCGTCACCACGCGGTTGGCGTCGTAGTGGTCCCAGCGGTCGGTGAGGATGGTGATCCCGAAGGCTTGGGCCTCGTCGCGGATCCGTGTGCCAGGAAATGGTGAAAGGAGGTGGAACCCGTACTTGCAACCCAGGGACCTGGCGAACTCCGCGGTCCTCCTCAAGGTATCTGGGGTCTCCCCAGGGAGACCAAGGATGAAGGAGGCGAAGATACTTATCCCAGCCTCCTTGCCCATGGCAACGGCGCTTCGTACCTGTTCCAAACCGATCCTCTTGCCTATGCGGTCGAGGATCTCCTGACAGCCGCTCTCCACCCCGTAGAGGATGTCCGCGCAACCGGCATCCTTCATGGTCTTGAGCAACTCGGGATCGACCGTGTCAACCCTGGCGAAGGCGTGGAAGGTGATGGGGAGGTGCCGGGATCGAATCTCCCCGCAGACAGCTTCGACGTGCCTTTGTCGAAGGGTGAAGAGGTCGTCATCGATGCCGATGGAGGAGAAACCACGAGATGCCAGCCATTCCATCTCGTCCACCACCGAGTCGGGGCTGCGAAACCGCCCCTTCCTTCCCACCATGCGCTGCCCCACGCAGAATATGCACCCATACGGGCAGCCACGGCTCGACAGCACCCCCACCTTGCCGCGAAGTGCCCGATACCTGGCCAGAGGGAGTTTGTCCCAGGCAGGGAAAGGGAGGGTATCCAGGTCCGCTAAAAGGGGACGGTCCTGCGTCGCCTGGATCGCACCGTCCCTCCTGAAAGAAAGCCCTCGTACCTGGGACAGATCACCGTCTTCTGACAGGACTTGGGCTAACTCCAGTACTGTCTCCTCCCCCTCACCGCGAACCACGATGTCCAGGGCCGCGCACTCCTGCAGGCTTCGCTCGGCCGCGAAAGTGACGTGGGGCCCACCCATGACGGTCCTCACCTGAGGCTGGCATCGCTTCACCCAGCCGAGGATCTCAGCCGCTTCGGGAAAGGTCATGGTGACTGAAGTGATCCCGACCAGATCCGGCGAAAAACGCCCGAGGGTCTCCTCCACCTTATGACGGGTCGGCTCCGAGACCAGGAGATCCAGGACCTCCACGTCGTGGCCGTCCCTCATGAGGACCGCCGCCAGATACATGGGACCAGTGGCCAAGGCAGGGTATTCCTCGACCGGGTACGGGGGGATGATCAAGAGGATCTTCAAGGTACGCGCTATCCCCTCACGGGAGATCAGGACATCCCTTCATGCAGGCGCATTACTGTGTACGAGAAAATCTCTTTTTTGTCAATCTCGATGATTTCCCAAGAGGTCGTCACCGTGCTGGAGACCAGGGTCCGAGTGCCTCGGAACTCATGGAAGATACTGGATATCGATCTTGGCCGCGATGGCAGAAAAAAAGACACCTCCTGACCTCTTACGATCACTGTCTTTCTTGACAACCAGGGGGTGTTGTGATTTCGTACTAAAAAGATGCAGCATGAGCCCATGCGATATCCTGTGCAAGGAGGTGTCCTCGGAGAGTGGCAGGAGAGAGCTGGTTCTCGCCAGTGCCGGCTGAGCACGAGGATCGGAGAGGATGGCATGTTCAAGCCTTGGCTATGGCTCAAGCAGTTCTCTTGGTTCATCGTGGGCACCGAGGAGCTCCCTGAGGACCCGGCTCTCCCTCGAGGTGCGGTCTTCGGGGGCCTTCTCAAGCGGCTTCTGGAATCAGAGGATCTGCCCTCGGACCCGGTCCGTAGGCGTCCGAGGAAGGGATACCTGAGGGGAATCATGGAGCAGGAGGAGTTGCCTCAGGACCCAATCCCCTCCAAGAAGAGGGAAGGCTTTCTCTGTATTTTGCTGAAGAGCGAGACGCTTCCGCGGGAAGGGGGTCAGGAATAGACCCATGGGGCACAGCAAACACGTGGCGAGGATGCTCTTGTTGGTGGCCTTGGTGTTGATAGGTTTTCACATAGTCCGGACCCTCTTCGCGCCGAAATCGTTTGGACGGTACGGCCATTACAGGGCCGATAACGTTCAGGAGCAGATGGCCTTGCCCGTCTTGTACGGGGAAAGGAATTCGTGTCTCCCATGCCACGGCGACTTAGTAGGAGTGGCCGGTTCGGGGGGCCATGGATCTGTAGAGTGCGAGGTCTGCCACGCCCCTGTGGGGACGCACATTCAGGATGGGAAGAAGTATGGAGAGATGTCACGAAGCCGTTTGACTACCCTGTGCCTCCGGTGCCACGAGAGGCTGGATGCGAGGCCCTCGAACTTCCCGCAGATCAAGTTGGAGGAGCATGTACCAAAAGGTCAGGGCGGTCTGCGGACGGATGTATGCTTCGATTGTCACGATCCGCACACCCCGACGATGGGAGGGTGAAGGTGATGACGGGAATTCGTCATACTCGCAGGAGGTTCTTGACCCTATTCGGGGGTTTGGGTTTGACGGTTCTCGTGGATACAGTGCCAGGTCTCCTGCGCAACGAGGCTGGAGGGGATGGGGGGGCGCCGGACTACAACTGGGAAGATCACTCATACGGTTATCTCATCGACACCACTAGGTGCATAGGGTGTGGCATGTGCGTCCAGGCCTGCAAGAGGGAGAATTCCGTGCCGGATGGGTTCTTTCGCACGTGGGTGGAACGCTACAGGATAGGAGAGGGCGGGCGCGTGCATATTGACTCGCCTAAGGGTGCCCTCGACGGCTTTCCGTCTACCCCTGTGGACTTCAAGGTGACCAAGGGGTTCTTCGTGCCCAAGATGTGCAATCATTGCCAGAACACCCCTTGCACGCAGGTTTGCCCGGTCGGGGCCTCGTACACAACGAAAGATGGGGCCGTCCTCGTGGATAATGCACGCTGCATTGGGTGCGGATACTGTGTTCAAGCATGCCCTTACGGGAGCCGGTACCTGCACCCTCTGAAGCGCGTGGCGGACAAGTGCACTTGGTGCTACCACAGGATCACCAAGGGGTTGAGGCCAGCCTGCGTCCTCGCCTGTCCTGTGGGGGCCAGGGCCTTCGGGGACCTGAGGGACCCGGAGGATGGGGTCAGGAAGATCATCTCCTCTCACAGGGTCGCTATACTCCAGCCTGAGCTCCTCACGAGACCCAACTGTTATTACCTGGGAATTGACAAGGAGGTGAGGTGATGCTTGAGGCCAGGATACCGGAGGTGGTCGGGTTCGCCTTCCCCAACGACATCCACATCATCTGGAGCCTGATGATCGTTCTGTATCCTTACCTAACGGGGATCGTGGCCGGAGCATTCGTCATCTCCGCCCTCTATCATCTGTTCGGCAGAGAGGAACTTAAGCCCATCTCTCGGCTCTCCTTGGCGACGTCATTTGCGTTCCTGCTCTTCGCCACTCTTCCTTTGCTGAACCACCTGGGCCACCCCGAGAGGGCCCTTAACATCATATTCACTCCGAATTTCTCCTCCGCCATGGCAGGCTTCGGGATCCTTTACAATACATACATGCTGATCCTGCTCCTGGAGATCTGGTTCGTATGGAGAAAGGAAATCATCATGATCGCCAGGAGGAGCAGGGGGGGGCGAAGGAGATTATACGCCGCCATGGCCCTTTGGACCTACGATGTCTCCCCAGAGGCCCTGGAGAAGGACCGTGCGGCGACACGGGTGCTGGCGGCTATAGGGATCCCGTCGGCCTGTTTGTTGCATGGGTATGTCGGCTTTCTCTTCGGGGCCCTAAAGGCCAACCCTTGGTGGTCCACCCCCCTAATGCCCATCATATTCCTCACCTCTGGGATTACCTCCGGCATCGCCGTTCTCATCCTACTGTACCTGATTTCCATGAAGCTGAGCGGGGGAGAGATAGACGATGAGACGGTGGCCTCCCTCAACCGCTGGCTGTGGCTCTTCATGATAATCACCGTGAGCTTGGAACTCCTGGAGATCATGACCCTCGCTTACGAGCAAAGTGCAGAATGGGAGGCGATACATCCCTTGTTGACCACCAGGCTCTCCTTCTCGTTCATCTCGGTCCAGCTGATCCTCGGATCCCTCATCCCGTTCATCCTGTTGATGATGGCCGTCACGATGAACAGGTACCTCCACAGCAAGGTCAGGAACACGCTTGGCTTTGTCTCGTCTGTGCTCCTGCTCATCCAGGTCTTCTCGATGAGGTGGAACGTGGTCATCGGAGGACAGCTCCTCAGCAAGAGCTATCGTGGATTCAGGGAGACATACTATCCCCACCTCTTCGAGAAGGAGGGGATCCTCGCGGGCGCAGGGATCGTTGCCCTTGCCTTGGCGGGGTTGATCATCTTCGCGAGGGTCCTGCCGGTATTCGAAGGGACTGATCAAGCCCCACAACAGACGTGATCTTGGAGGGGTCTTATCCTGCGGCTCTCAGGTGAAGACCAGTATGCGGTCATACAGGGACCTCGGTCGCTTGCGCCGGTTTCGAAGAAAGCTCAAAATGTGGTAAGGCTAGATGGGGCAAGACCAGGCGGCCATGAGACCGAGGACTGAGAAGAGGGCGCTGAGATCTATGGATGGCAGGGAGTTCTCAGTTGCTCGCCACAAGTTGGGGAAGTCCCAGAGCCAGTTGGCGCGTCTATTGGGCATTTCCCTGCGGGCAGTGCAGAGCTTTGAGCAGGGATGGCGTCCTGTGCCGGTGCACGTGGAGAGACAGTTGCTTTTCCTGATGGCGATGAAGAAGGAGTTGAAAGGTGAACCGTGCTGGAGGATGAGGGACTGTCCTGCGGAGGTGAGGGAAGCCTGTCCTGCCTGGGAGTTTCACGCCGGGCACCTTTGTTGGTTCATAACCGGGACGATATGCCAAGGGGAGGTGCAGGGGAGCTGGGGAGAGAAGATACAGTTATGCCGCAATTGCCAGGTCTTTCGTGGGGTCTTTGAGCCTTAGTTCTCGGATTCACAGAAGCGATTGCGCAAAGGGGCCCTCCATGGAGGTCACCCTGGCCTTTCAGGGGCTTTCTCCCACCATTCGGCTCCGCACTGCCCCCTTTGGGCTAAGACACACTCAGTCCCCACCCTTCCTCACGACGATCTTCCATGACATGGGGTTCACTTCCCGAACGTCCATGACCTCATGGCCCTCCATCTCCATGCTCTTGGCAACGTTCCTGACCGCGGGCGGGAAGTCGAGGACCACCTCCAGGACCTCACCTCGGGCCATCTCTTCCATCACGAGCTTCGACTTCACGAAGGTGTACGGGCAGACCTCTCCACGGAGGTCGATTACCTTGGCAACGCGATCCATGTCGAATCACCTCCTGCAGATGTGGCGACACTCTCACCAGCAAATCACTGTCTCATGCTGGAAGATGAGATCCAAGAGTTCCTCGTACCCGATCCTTCGATGCCTGCCGCCCCGATCGTTGAAGACGGCCTCCAAGACATCTCCTGCGACAACCCCAGCCGAGGACCCGTCTTGGGACAGGACCAGTGTGACCCTGTTCCGTCTTGCCTGGCCGTCGATGACCTCCCGGAATAGCTCCCCCTGATCACGGACCGAGAGGTGCAGGATCCTGGGGAATGGATCTCCCGAGCAGATGGGGGATCCTCTCCTTTCTTCATGACAGGATGGCAGAACAGGGTCGAAAGGAGTGAGCTCTGTGATGGGGCCCAGTCCATGGCGGCATGGGCCTCGCACCTGGTGGATGACCACTGCTTGGCATCGGGAAACGAAAAGGACGATCTCCTCGCGACTCCAGGCTTGTATCTTCGCATCACTGGGGAGGTCGGCTAGGGGTGTCAGGGCCTCCTTCTCGACGATGACCGGACACCCTAGGTCGAGAAAGGCACTGAGGTGTCCCCTGAAAGGCGATTCAAGGCCACTC
>CAZOXN010000122.1:0-7099 GCA_964583655.1 uncultured Desulfarculaceae bacterium
GGGCCAACACGTGCGCCTCGGCCAGGTCCATCACATGGATATAATCCCTGATGGCCGTGCCGTCCTGGGTCGGGTAATCGGTCCCGAATATCTCCACAAAGGGGAGCCGACCCAGGGAGGCTTGGATGACGATGGGCAACAGGTGCGTCTCCGGGCAATGCTCTTCTCCGATCTCGCCGGCTGGGTCAGCCCCTGCTGCATTGAAGTACCGCAGGGCCATCCAGCGGAGGCCGTAAGCCTCGCCGTACCAGTGAAGGGCCCTCTCCACGAAGAGCTTGGACTCCCCATATGGATTCACCGGACGAAGCGGGTGGTCCTCCTTGATGGGCAATCTCTCTGGAGTCCCGTAAGTGGCACACGTGGATGAGAATACGATCTTCCTCACCCCGCTGTCCAGCAATGCGTCGAGAAGGCCCAAGGCGTTGGAGACGTTGTTGAGGAAGTACCTCCTGGGGTCCGCCACTGATTCGCCCACATAGGCGTACGCAGCGAAATGCATGACGGCCTCTATTTCGTATTCCCTCAGGACAGAGCGCAACAGCGCTCCATCCGCCAGGTCCCCCTCCACCAAGGGCCCCCACTTGGCGGCCCAGCGATGGCCTTGTGCCAGGTTGTCGTAGGACACTGGCAGGTACCCGGCCTCGGCCAGGACCTTGCAAGTATGGCTGCCGATGTACCCGGCCCCGCCCGTGACTAGCACGGCTGGTCTCATGTCGGGTGATTTCCCGCTTCCTGCCCTCTACTGTTCAGGCCCCAAACCCCAAGGCCACTGCGCGATGGGGCACGACTTCCGGTGCTGTCTTGCGAAGGATCCCCTCGAAGTACTCTATGGTCTTCAGGAGACCGATCTCGAGGGGCACCTTGGGCTCCCAGCCTAGTTTCTCCCTGGCCAGTGTTATGTCCGGCTTACGTTGGCAAGGGTCGTCCGAGGGGAGCGGCTTGAACACCAGGGGCGATCTTGAGCCGGTGAGATCTATGATCTTTTCCGCGAGCTCCAGGACCGTCATCTCCCTTGGATTGCCGAGATTGACCGGTCCACAGAAGTCATCCGGTGAATCCATCAGGCGGACAAACGCCTCTATCATGTCGTCCACATAACAGAAGGATCTGGTCTGGGTCCCGTCGCCATAGATGGTGATGGGGTCGTCCCTCAGGGCCTGGATGATGAAGTTGGAGACGACCCTCCCGTCGTTGGGCTGCATCCTGGGCCCGTAGGTGTTGAAGATGCGCGCCACCTTTATGCTCAAGTCATACTGGCGACGATAATCGAAGAAGAGGGTCTCTGCGCAACGCTTGCCCTCGTCGTAACAGGCCCGCACCCCGGTGGGGTTCACGTTGCCCCAGTACGTCTCGTCCTGGGGGTGGACCCTGGGGTCGCCATAGACCTCGCTGGTGGAGGCCTGAAAGATCCTGGCCCCGCAGCGTCTCGCCAGACCGAGCAGGTTCAGGGCCCCCAGGACGCTGGTCTTCAGGGTATGGACCGGGTCCGACTGATAGCTCGGAGGCGAAGCCGGGCAAGCCAGGTTGTAGATCTGCTCCACCTGGACCTGAATGGGCCATACCACGTCGTGCTGCATGAGCTTGAACTGCGGCCTGTGCATATGGTGGATGATGTTGGCCTTGCTCCCGGTGTGGAAGTTGTCCACGCACAGCACTGCATGGCCGTCCTGTACCAGTCGGTCACAGAGATGCGATCCCAGGAACCCTGCGCCGCCGGTAACCAGTATACGCTTTCCGCTTCTCTCGTTCATCTCTTCTTCATCCTATGATCTGCATGGAGTCTGCTGGCAGTCGTTTGGAGTCGACTCGGAACTCGACAAACCTCTTGCCTGTAAGCTAAACAAGGGGGAAATCTCCCCCTTGAGGTCATCGCATGGCCGGCGCACGAGGCTATCTCCCGCAGGGCGCTCCCGTCTCTTGGAATTGGCTCTGTAGAGATCCAGAATATGAGCCCGATGCCATCTCTTTCACCATCTCGTCCCCGGTCATCGCTGCTAAGCAATGGCTTGCAAGAGCGATGCCATTTTTCTAATATGTTGAAATCAAGGGACATTTTCGCTGTGCCCTGGACTTCAAGGACTCGGCGGTTCCGGTGTCGAAGGGGGCTTGGGCCCCCGCCGGGATGAGCGGAGGCGGACAGTGAATCTAACATGTGGAAAGGACGTGAGATTTGTATTATAGGAACCGTGGATTCCTGAACCGTGGATTCGGAACTGACAGTTCATATGCCCACAGCCATCTTGAGACGGCCGCTTCAGGGGCCAAGATCTGCCTCCATGTGGCAAGAAGGCCGCGGCCTTGTGGTAGGCCTCCGTCTTCGGATGGGTCATGGCCTTTGGCAGGGAACTTGCAGAGAGGGGATGCCCGCGGGGCCGCAGCTCCGCTTTCCCATCACGACGCGGATGGAGAAGAGCCCATGGAGCCGGTGATGTTCACGGATGCAGACCGTAGGCAGTTCGAGGGACTGGGTCTCAGCGAGGATCAGGTCCTGTGGCAACTCAAGGCCCTGACAGGGCCCCGCCCGTACATTCGTTTGCTCAGGCCTTGCACCCTGGGGGACGGCATCCAGAGCCTGGTCGAGGAGGATATGGAGGGCCTCCTGATGCTGCATCAGGAGGCGGCGGCCCAGGGGCGGTGTCTCAAGTTCGTGCCTGCCTCGGGGGCCGCCAGCCGGATGCTCGCACCCCTCATCTGGTACCATGGGCTGCCGGATCCCCCCTCCCTCGATGATCTGGCCAGCAGGGCAATGGGAGGTGACCCCAACTGCACTGAGCTCCTCAGGTTCTGGGAGGGACTGGAGCATTTCGCGTTCTTTGAGGAGCTGCGTGGGCGCATGGGCCGAGCAGGGCTGGATATACGACTCCTCCAAGGCCAAGGCCGTGTGCGGGAGATCGTGGATTTCGTCCTGAGCCCGGCTGGCCTGGCTTGGGCGGACCTCCCCAAAGGGTTGTTCGCTTTTCACAGTTACCCGGAGGGGAGCAGGACGGCCTTGGAGGAGCACCTGGTGGAGGCGGTAGAGTACGTTCGGGACCAGGGTGGGAACTGCCGGGTCCATTTCACGGTCGCCCCTGGCCAGCAGGGGCGTTTCGAGCGTTTGTTGCAGGCGGTCGTGGGGTGGTATGAGGCGAGGTACAATGCGAGGTTCCACGTGACCTTCTCCCTTCAGAAGAGGTCCACGGACACCATCGCGGTGGACGAGGCCGACAGGCCGGTGAGGCTTGCTGACGGAAGGCTCCTCTTCAGGCCTGGCGGCCATGGGGCCCTCATCAAGAACCTTGACGAACTGAGGGGCGACATCGTGTTCATAAAGAACATAGACAACGTGGTCCCGGACCGGCTCAAGGGGACTACGATCCTTTGGAAAAAGGCCCTGGCAGGACACCTTATCCGGATCCAGAGGCAGGCCTTCTCTCATGTGCAGGCCCTGACCAGGAGGGGGGTAAAGGAGAGGGCCATCCGGGAAGCCATGGACTTCGCCCGGAAGGAGCTTTGCGTTGCCTGGGGGGAAGAGCTGCAGCGGGGCCCCGAAACACGGATGAGGGACTTCCTCCTCTCTAGGCTCAACCGCCCCATCCGGGTCTGCGGGGTGGTGAGGAACCAGGGGGAGCCAGGCGGAGCGCCTTTCTGGGTTCAGGGACCGGACGGTTCGCCCTCCCTCCAGATAGTGGAGGGGGCCCAGGTGGATCTGAACTGCCAAGGGCAGAAGGCGATATGGGAGTCATCGACCCACTTCAATCCGGTGGACATCGTGTGCGGGCTGAGGGACCACAACGGGGCGCCCTTCGACCTGACGCAGTTCGTGGATCCATGGGCGTTTCTAATCACACGAAAATCAAGGGCGGGTGGGGAGATCAAGGTCCTCGAGCTCCCCGGGCTGTGGAACGGGGCCATGGCTGGATGGTCGACGGTCTTTGTCGAGGTCCCGCTCGTCACGTTCAATCCTGTCAAGGGCGTCAACGACCTCCTTCGCCCAGAGCATCAGCCGCTCCGGGGATCAGGGCGACCCATCGGTGCTGGCCAACTCCTTGCGACGGGTCACGGAAGGTATTAGAATCCAAGAGAGTTCCGAGCTACCATGCATCCTCGAGACGATGAGGGGGAACCGCTGTGCGGCGAGCGGGTGTCCCGGTAGTGTGGAGAGGGAGGTCGTTTCCTTGTGGACCGAGGAGCATTTGGGAGGATGAGACGGCGAAGAAGGGATGCTGGATGGGAACCCCTGGTCGTGTCAACGAGCTCCGCGAGGAACTCGGGGATCCTTTCCATGAGGCAGAGAGAAGGGGTGGATGAAGAGCATACTCGTGGTTTGCGAAGACCCAGCGGCGTGTGAGACCATCCGAAGCTCATCGCGCTCGGAATACCGGGTCGAGTTCGTCTCCCACAGGGGGGCCTGTTTCGACGTCTCCAGGAGAAAGCGCTACGATTTCATATTCATAGACGTGGACCTGCTGCGCGGCGAGGAGGTGATCGACGGATACAATGGTTACAAGGCCGCGCTGCAGCCCTTTTGGCACGAGTTCCCTGCCGCTGAGATCATCGTTATGGCAGCTCAGGAGAAGATCCGAGAGGCGGTCATGGCGGTCAAGGCCGGGGCCAGCAACTACGTGACCTACCCCATCAACCCTGACGAGATCAAGTACGTCAAGGAGAGCATTCAGAAGTCCATCCGGATTCAGTCCGAGTTGAATTACCTGAGGGACAAGTTCTGGCAGGGCAGTTCCCTGGAGCTCATTCAGACCAACAGCCCTTTGATGAAAAAGGCCTTCGAGAAGATCCAGTCCGTGGCGCCTACGAAGAGCACGGTGCTGCTGGTAGGTGAGACAGGCACGGGCAAGGGGGTATTGGCGAACCTGATTCACCGCCATAGCAACCGGAGGGAGAGGCAATTCATCAGCGTCCACTGCGGTGCGATCCCCGACACCTTGATAGAAAGCGAGCTCTTCGGCCATGAGAAGGGTGCCTTCACTGGGGCCATCAAGAGGAAACTGGGTAAGTTCGAGATCGCCCATGGCGGCACGATCTTCTTGGACGAGATCGGCACCATCACCCCCTCGGCACAGATCAAGCTCCTGCAGGTCTTGCAGGACAGGACCTTTCAGCGGGTCGGGGGAGAGGAGAACATCGAGGTGGACGTCCGGATCATCGCCGCCACCAACAGGGACCTCATCAAGATGTACAACGAGGGCTTGTTCAGGAACGACCTCTACTACAGGCTAAGCGTATTCCCCATCGAGGTCCCCCCTCTGAGGGAGAGAAAGGAGGACATCCCTTTGCTGGTGGAGGTCTTCCTGAGGAGGCTCAACAAATTCAACTCCAAGGAGATCCATGACGTTCACCCGGCGGTGATGGAGGCGTTTCAAGAATACTCGTGGCCGGGGAACATCCGGGAGCTGGAGAACCTGATCGAACGCGCATACATCCTGGAAAAGTCCTCAGTGCTGACGCCGGAGAGTTTCCCGAGCGAGCTATTCGTATGTCGAGAATCCAAGCGGGGAGGCAGGTCAGGGGGTGTGACCGCGGCGGAACGTGGGGTGCATGAAGGCGTGAGGATCGCTGACGCAGTGGCCCCCAAAGCGGAGGAGCAAGACAGGGTCGGTACGGGCGTGTTGCTGAGCCTGGAGGAGGAGAGGCGAAGGGGTGTGGAGGAGATCGAGAGGGGGTATCTCAAGAGGCTCTTGGCGGCCCATCAGGGGAGGATCAAGGAGAGTGCGGAGGCGGCTGGGATTGGGGTCCGTCAGCTCAACAAGCTCATGAACAGGTACGGGATCCGGAGGGAGGATTTCAAATGAGAACTGCTGGATCATGATATGGAACGATGAGTTCCATTCCTCTGTTTAGGAACTACTAATTCCTATACCGATCCTCTTCGACGATTCCCCGAAGGTTCAAGAGATCCACTCTTTGAACCATCACCGCGAAGGCCCGAACCGAGCTTTTTCAAACAATTCAATGGTTTCTGGACCTGGCTCCCCAGCGATACCATGGCCTCGAATGGGACGGTCTTTGACCAGATCGTCTGGGGTCCACCGGGGTCCTCGGCCCCCTGGTATCCGGGTCTTGTTGCGGTGATATTCGGATCTTGAAATTCCGATCCGCGGGGCCACCTGGCAATCAATCTCCGACATATCAAGAAGTTACGCGCTTGGCACACCTATTGCGTCAACAGGGACATATCTTCAAAGAGGACCCAGGCGTCTTGGTCCTCAAGGCAAGGGTCGGTTCCTGGAAGCATGGCTGTGTGCCCCCTCCGGGGCTGGACGCTGGATATGCCGCCTTGTAATGCCCAAGTCGAGGGGGGTGGCCCCATGTCCCCGAGGTTTACGCCTTGGCGATCACCATATGGCGGTTCGCAGTCCCGCCATGGGTGGATTGCCCGCTCTCCCGCGGGACTGCCTGCTCGCCTGCGATGGGTGCCCGATGGCCCTCTTGCTGGAGCAGGACTTGGGGAAAAAGGGCTCTCCCCCGAGACTGGGGTATTGCATTGCCTTGCGAATTATTGTTGACAACAGCATGGAAGTATCTTAAAAAGTGATGAAGGCGGATAGAGATCAGGGGAGCGAGCTGATCAGGGGGATCGTGATTCCGGCCGAGTGGGATGAACACGGCAACGTGATCTCTCTGGCCATCTCCACCCCGTCGGAGGAGGAGTTCCTCATCGAGGACAACGACAAGGCCAAGGAGCTTCGCAGACACATGCACGAGGAGGTGGAGGTGCATGCGGCTGTGGTGGAGGATGTGGAAGGCAACAAGAGGATAATGGTGAAGGGTTATAGGAAGGGTGCTGCTGTCGAGAGGTCCCTGACCGGCTGACCGGTGGCGACCTTCCAACTCAAACAGTGGGTGAGACTTGGTCCGGATCGGACCTGGAGAGGAGGTGATGAGGACGTCCATGAAAGGGGTTGCGTCACCCGGGGATTTGGGTGATTATTGTCTGAATTTGAGGAAGGACAAACGAGGTAGAAGGAGGGAGATCTGAGATGCGAAGATATGGACGTTCGGTGATTGTGCTGGCCGTGCTCGTGGGTTTCGGCGTGGCCATGATGGGGTGCGCCACCACGGATGACCTCAAGGCGGTGGATCAGAAGGCCACGGCCGCTGCGAG
>CAZOXN010000123.1:0-7063 GCA_964583655.1 uncultured Desulfarculaceae bacterium
CTCCGAACATGGGCGGTATGGATTGGGGCTTGACTTCCGTGCACTTCACCTCTCCCACAGAGGGCTGGGCCGTGGGATGGAATTACGACTGGGATGCCGATGTGGGCCAGGGGGTGTTGCTCAAATACTCCGGCGGTTCGTGGTCGGCCAAGACCCCACCCAAGGTGAGCGGTTCGGAATGGGGCCTCTCTTCGGTCCACTTCACCTCCCCCACAGAGGGCTGGGCCGTGGGGTGGCAGTACGACTGGGACTCGTATACCGGAAGGGGGGTCATCCTCTCTTGCTCACAGGGCTCCTGGAGGGTGGCCGATCCAGGGTATCAATGCCAGGATTGCGATTGGGAGCTTCGCAGGGTCCACTTCCTCTCTCCCCATGAGGGGTGGGCGGTGGGGGCGGAGTTCGGCTGGGAGGCTGACAGCGGGGTCCTCCTCCGCTATTACTCGCCGTCCAACCAAGGGGGAGCTGACCTCACCGGCTCCTGGAGTTCCCTCTCCCAGGTCTGCAAGAGCGGCAAGAAGGGCACCAAGTGCACCTTGAGGGGCTCGTTCACGGTACAGAATGTGGGACAGCAGGAGGCCCCTGCCTCCTCTGTGGCGTTTTATCTGTCAGAGGATGAAGGCCTGAACCCGAGTGCCGACCTCCTCCTGAAGCATCTGTCCGTGAAGAGGCTCTCGGTGGGCAGGAGCAAGACGGCCAAGCTGAAGTGCGTGCTTCCTCCCGGAGAGAGTGCTTCAGGCAGGCGAGTCCTGGCATCAGTGGATGCTCTTAACGCCGTGACAGAATACAATGAAGACAACAACCTGATCCCTTCTGCGGTGCTTCCTTAGCCGTTGTGCCCTTTCTTGGCGCGATCCCCTCGAGGTCACTCTGGAGCAGGAGCGCTTCGAGGACGGGCCATCTCGCCAGTGGCGACATCGCGAGCCGCGTTATTGTCGGACGAGGCCATGCATCGGGGAGGGCTCCTTGACACGCCACAGCGGCCGTGTTAGCTTTCCTCGGCATGCGCATGGGGACCATGGATCTTTCCGAAGAGCAGAAACAGATGATTCGTCTTCTCCAGGGGGATATCCCAGTCTGCAAGGCACCTTTTAGAGAGCTTGCTGAGAAGATCGGCATCGCAGAGAAGACCTTGCTGGATAACATCCGCATCATGAAGTCCCGAGGGCTGTTGCGGCGCTTCGGGGCGACCTTGCGCCACCAGAAGGTGGGTTTCCGCGCCAATGCCATGAGTGTGTGGAAGGTCCCCGAGGAGCGCCTGGAAGAGCTAGGGCACCTCCTGGCATCCCTCCCTCAGGTCACCCATTGTTACGAGAGGCGACCCAGGGCGGGATTTCCGTACAACCTCTACGCCATGATCCATGCGAGGAGCCGCAGGGAGTGCCAGAGGATAGCCCAAGAGGTGGCCAGGCGCACCGGTGTCCACGATTATGAACTCCTCTTCAGCTCGAGGGAGAACAAGAAGGAGAGCATGCAGTATTTCTGAGCTGGGCTGCCGCCATTGGGTCCTTCCTGGGGCTTCAGCGGCAACTCGGAACCGGCTTCGGGATTCCGTCCCCCGATGCTCCGAGAACTCGTACAAGGATCATAGGCCCGGACATGCATGAGTCCAAGGAGCTCTTCGAGAAGGCAAGACGGCTCTTGCCCGGCGGTGTGAACAGTCCGGTCAGGGCCTTTCGCGCTGTTGGCGGAGAGCCTTTGTTCATACTAAGGGCCCAGGGCGCATGGATCTGGGATGCGGATGGCCACCCTTACGTCGACTACGTTGGGTCCTGGGGCCCCTTGATCCTGGGGCACCGTCATCCGTGCGTGATTGAGGCCGTGATGGGGGCCCTGGAGAGGGGGACCAGCTTCGGTGCCCCCACGGACCTCGAGGTGCAGCTCGCGGAGATGGTCGTAGAGGCGGTGCCGTCGGTGGAGATGGTCCGCATGGTGAACTCCGGCACAGAGGCGACCATGTCTGCCATACGCCTGGCCAGAGGGGTCACCGGAAGGGAAAGGATAGTCAAGTTCGAGGGGTGTTACCACGGCCATTCCGACGGCCTCCTCGTAAAGGCCGGCTCCGGTGGTATGACCTTCGATGTACCGGACAGCGCCGGGGTCCCGGCCGCTTACGCCGCCCTCACGCTCACCTTGCCTTACAATGACGCCCAGGCATTCTCCTCGGCCATGGATCGCTGGGGGGATGAGATCGCCTGCGTCATCATCGAGCCCATCGCCGGAAACATGGGATTGATCCCTCCAAAGGAGGGCTTTCTCCAGTGCGTGGCAGACATCACCCGCGCAGTCGGGGCCCTCCTGATCTTCGACGAGGTCATAACCGGGTTCCGGGTGGCCAGGGGTGGTGCCCAGGAGCTGTATGGGGTCATGCCGGACATCACCTGCCTGGGCAAGATCCTGGGAGGGGGACTCCCGGTGGGGGCTTACGGAGGTCCCAGAGGGATCATGGAACACGTTGCCCCCTCGGGAGGCGTTTATCAGGCCGGGACCCTTTCCGGCAATCCTCTGGCCATGGCGGCCGGCATAGCCACACTCAAGGCCCTGGAAAGGCCAGGTCTTTACAGGGAACTGGAAGAGAAAGGGCGGCGACTGGGAGATGCCTTCCGTGAGGCAGCGAGCGAGGCCGGTATCCCATTGCGGGTCCACGCAGTGGGTTCGATGCTGGGGGTCTTTTTTGCCGCCGTTGAAGTGCGGGATTACGCCTCTGCCAAGACCTGCGACACGGCTCGGTATGGCCGTTTCTTCAGGGAGATGCTCGAGAGGGGGATATATCTCCCCCCGTCGCAGTACGAGACCATTTTCGTTTCCGCGGCCCACGGAGATGAGGAGATCGATGCCACGGCCAAGGCAGTGCGGGAGTCCATGCTAGCCACCGCGAGGTGAGCCCGGGCTCGCCGAGGGACCCCTCGCTTTGATCTGCCTGCCCTGCCCTCCTCCTCCACCTCTTTGACACCCGTTGACGGGCCATGTCATCCTGCCGGGGTGCTGGCCACGAGCCATCACCATCGTTCATCTCAGGCACGCCTGGAGACCGGGGAAAGGCCCTGCGCCCCGAGACCGCAGGGGTGACCCGGCCATTGCTTTGCCATCGGAGGTGCTGGCTGTTATAATCAATGCATGGAAGAGCCCATCGTCATGCTTCAGATGCCTTCCCTCAGGGAGCCTGCCATGATCGTCGGTTTTGGGGGATGGCCTAATGCCGGTGAGGTCTCCACTTGGGTCGTGTCGTATCTGATCAGGGCCTTGGGCGCCACAAGATGCGCCGAGATCAAGCCCGACCTCTTCTTCGATCTGTGTCAGCAGCGCCCAGTGGTCTCCGTCGAGGAAGGCACTGTGCGGTGCATCACCTTCCCCAGTAACGCCTTTTACTCCTGGAAGGCCACTCGACCCGCTGCGAGGGACCTCATCCTGTTCCTTGGCCAGGAGCCTCACTTGCAGTGGCCCGGCTTCGTCCATGCCTTCTTGGATGTTGCCCAGCGATTCGGGGTGGTGGAGATCCTCACCATCGGCGGCGTTTACGACAATATCCCTCATACCGTACAACCTCCGGTCACCGCTCTGGTGAACCAGGCCCAGGGAATAGAACGCCTCTCTTCCTACGACGTCCAGTTGACCAACTACGAGGGCCCCATGAGCATTCACTCGTACCTCTTGGTGGCCGCTGGACAGAGGATGATCCCGGCCACGTCCATCTGGGGCCATGTCCCTTACTACGTTCAGTCCAACAACGCGAAGACTTGCCTCGCGGTCCTGGAGCGTCTCCAGCGAATAGCGGGATTCGAGCTTGACTTGGGAGATGTCAGAAAGGCCGCCGAGTCCTTGGACGCTGAGATCGACAGGATCATCGAGGGCAAGCCGGAGCTGCGCGAGTATATCAGGGGACTGGAAAGGGAGTACGCCTCCGGAGCCTTGCCATCCAAGGGACCAACCAGGTCGGAGAGGTCTCAACCCACTGGAGAAAAGATCATCCGCATAGACCCCTTCCTGCGCAGGAGTTGAGGGCTTGGAGATAGCTAGAGGCCACGGCAGGGGCGCGGCGGTCCTGATGGCATGGATGTGCGTGCTGGCCTTTGGCTGCGCTGCCCCGTCGGTTCCTTGTCACCCCTCTAGGTCTGGCCTCCTCACGGCCTCTGTCCCGCGATGGTTGGGGGGCGACGGCGCCTACTCCGTTCCTTTGGAAGGGGGAGGCCGCTTGTGGCTCTTCGGCGATACCTGGCTGGCCACCCCGAACCACGGCATCACTCTGGTTTCCAATACCCTGGGCATCCAGACCGGGCCTTGCGAAGGACCCATCGAGGCCTTCTGGCGAGAAGAGGCTGGACGGCTTGGGTCCGCTCTCTCCCCGGGCGATGGACGTGGCTGGTTGTGGCCTGCGGGCGGGTTCTGTCTCGAGGGCTATCTTCACCTCTTCTTCCACCAAATGGACCGACGCCAACCAGGGGGGGCTTGGGACTTTTTTCCCCGCGGCACAGAGCTCATCAGGGTAATGGGTTGCCGAGGCCCCCCTGAGGCATGGAGGCTGGAGCGCGTGATCTTGCCTTGGGCCGAGGAGGAGTTCCTACTGGGCTCGGCCCCCATCGTAATGGGAAGCTATGTCCTGGCTTATGGCTCCAGACCCGCAGGCCCCACGAGGGAGATCCTCCTTGCCAGGATCCATGTCCGAGACCTCCTAGGGCTCAAGATGGACCGCTGGGAATACTTCGAGGGATATGGCCAGGCCCCTTCCTGGACCTCCTCCGTGACGCGAGCCAAGGGGCTCTTTCACGGCATCGGCACAGAGTTCACGGTGGTCCAAGGGTCGGACGACAAGGGATTGATATGCCTCTATTCGCCCCACGGGATCTCACCGGAGGTCCACCTGAGGCGGGCCCCTCATCCCCACGGGCCTTGGGGACCCCCTGTCCGCCTTTACAGATGCCCCGAGGAGGAGGCGGATCCGAACCTGTACTGTTACGGGGCGAAACTCCACCCCCACTGCATGGGAGATGGCCGGAACAGGTTCTGGATTACCTATACTGTCAACACCAAGGACAGCACTCCCCCCCGAGGCGATGAGGCCAAGCCGAGATGGGTCTTGATAACATGCCAGGAGTGATAGAGAAGCACCACGCCTGGTGAAGGGGGCCCAGGACGCTGGCCCCCTTCGCCATCTGGTAGCTCGCCAGCAGGGGCCCGGCCCTTCACTTGATGCAGACCGCCTTGACCTGCTTGAAATCCGTGTGGCCCTGGAAAGTCTTGACAATGCCATCTTGAAGCAGGGTCGTCATCCCGTCGGCGATGGCCAACCGGCGGATCTCCTCCACGCGTGCCTTCCTTTGAATGGCCTCCTTGATTCGGTCCGTTCCCACCAGGAGCTCATGGATGCCCATCCTCCCCCGGTATCCGGTCTTGTTGCAATGGTCGCAGCCCACCGGCCTATAGAGCCTCAGATCATTTGAATACTTGATACCCACGGCCTCGAAGGCGTCCTCCCCATAGGCCCTCACCAGATCGTCGAACTCACTGCGTTGCGGCAGATAAGGCTCCTTGCACTGTGGGCACAAAGTCCTCACCAGACGCTGTGCCAGGACCCCCAGGAGGGAATCGGCAAAGTTGAAGGGGTCCATGCCCATCTCCAACAGCCGCGTGACGGTCTCAGGGGCGCTGTTGGTGTGGAGCGTGCTGAAAACCAAGTGCCCTGTGAGGGAGGCCTCGATCCCCGTCTCCGCCGTCTCCTGATCCCGCATCTCACCGACCATGATCACGTCGGGGTCTGCCCGCAAGAAGGCGCGCATCGCCGCTGCGAAGTTGAACCCGATCTTGGGCTGGACCTGCACCTGGCGCAGTCCGTACTGGGTTATCTCCACAGGGTCTTCCGCGGTCCAGATCTTCCGCTCTGGCGTGTTGATGTAGCCCAGGGCGGAGTGCAAGGTGGTCGTCTTTCCGCTCCCGGTGGGCCCCACCACCAGGACGATCCCGTAAGGCTTCGTGATGAGGTCCACGAATTCCTTGAAATTCCTCGGACTCATCCCGATCTTTGCCAGCGGGAGTGGTTCGCTCGCCGCCAAGATACGCATGACCACATCCTCGTTGCCACCCGCGGTAGGGATGGTAGCCACACGGAGCTCTATCTCCCTCTCATCCAGCCTGAACTTGATCTTTCCGTCCTGCGGCTTCCTCCTTTCGGCTATGTCCAGCGACGACATGATCTTGTAACGCGACACAAGGGCTCGACTGTAGGCCGCTGGGATGGTCAGGTAGTTCATGCAGTTGCCGTCCACCCTTATGCGAATCACCAGGTCCTTCTTGCCGTAAGGCTCCACGTGGATGTCCGATGCGCGCATGCGAAACGCATCTCTTATGATCTGGTTGGCCAGGCGCACGACGTTGGAGTCGCTCTCGTTGATTTCCCCTGGCAATGGCTCCGCCTCGTCTACAACACCACCTTCGTCCTCCTTGAGGGTGCTCAGTATCTCATCGATGGATACCGCGGGGGCCTGAGCTGCAGCCGCCGGCTGGGTCACGCGCTGCTGGGCAGCCGTCTGCTCGGCCGATGGTTCCCTCGGTCCTGTCTGGGCATGGATGAACCGGATGATATCCTCTCTGAGCCCCACACGGATCTCGCAATTCCTCAGATGCTGATGGGCTCGTATCTCGTCTATCTTTGCCAGATCCCTCGGGTCGTCAACGAGGACCACAGGCCTGTTGCCCACCCTGGCGACCGGGACCCAGAACCTCTTGAGCAGATAATCCATGCGGATCCCCCGCACCAGGGCCCCGTCAACGGGGATCTTCTCGTCGAATACCAGATGACCACAACCGTAGAAGTTCCCGAGACTCCGCGCCAAGTCCTCCCGGGAGACATGGTGCTCGGTCATCAGGATGGTCTCAGGGTCAACTTTCTGGGCCTTGGCCTTGCCCACCGCCTCGTGCAGATCCTCCTCTGTGATGAGCCCCTGGTCGAGCAAGTAGTCGAACTTCGTGGGGCTCCTCTGCACCATTCGCTGCTGGTTCATGAAGGCGATTCCCAAGGCCTCTGCCACCTTCTCCAGGTTCGCCTGATCTTCGGGGGTGAAGGCCCCTGGGG
>CAZOXN010000124.1:0-7059 GCA_964583655.1 uncultured Desulfarculaceae bacterium
TCCACGGGCACGGGGCTCCTCGTGGACCTCCTTTCCCCATCGGTCCTCCTTCGTTCCTGCATCAGGAGGAAGTCCGGGCTGAAGGGATAGGGGCCCGCCCGGAGGCGTTCGCAGGGGAACTCATCGCAGTCTCTCAGACAATGGGGTATTCCCCTGGATCGAGCGCACTCCAGCATGGGGCACGGGGAGCCCAAGAGGCGCACCTGGGCCGAGAGCTTTCGGGTGGCCTCCTCGCTGTCCCCCGGGCCGCAGCTCGAGCACTTTCCCTGCACCTTCAGCCGGCAAGCATCACAATCGATCCCGCAGGCTCCTGTCGCCAATTCCAGCCACCTCCAGAGGGCAAGGGCTCAGGGCCTCTGCCCCTAGAATCGAAACTCCCACCTGAGCACGGGTTCCCCGCCCTTGGTCCCTGAGTCGAGGGGGGATTGGCCCCAGCGCCGGGCAAGCCCCTGGAGCCACTCTTCCTCTCTATCTCGGTTGAACTGCCTGGCCTCTCTCACCGCGGTGCTGATCCCCCCCAGATACCAGCTCAACTCGAAGAAGGAGAGGATCCCCCCTGTGACCAGGTACCCTTCCTTGATGGCCCAGGAGGCCCCGGCGATGAAGGTCGCGTTGAGGATGAAAGAGGTGAGGGCCTCCTTGTGTCTCCCCGCATAGAGATGCCCGCTCCCTGGGAGCAGGGCAGCGAGTCCCCCCGCGACCCAAGGGTCGCGCCAAGGCAGGGTCTGGAGCCCCCCCTGGATCTCTTCCCTCAAGCGGTCCGACGGGTCGCGCAGGGGGTCCGAGTGTTGGATCTCCCCCAGGACCCTCAAGGCCTCCCCCCACTGCCTGGCCTCCAGCCAGGCCCATGCCGCCCTTTGGAGGGCCCTGCCGCGGATCTCGCCCCACCGCGGTGTGTTGGCCAGTTCCTCCAGTGCCCTGGCCGCTGGCCCCGGATGACCCGCCATGCGGAGGGTCTCCCCTATCTCCAGGGCCGCCTCCCGCGCCCAAGGCCTACCTGCCTCGGATTCCTCCTTCTCGGCCTGCTGAAAGGCCCTCAACGCCCCATCCACGTCACCTTCCTCCCTGAGCCCTTTGCCTAGGCCAAACCATGCCTCTGCCGAGCGTGGGTGGCGCGGGAACAGGATGAGGAAGGCCTTGTACTCGGTGACGGCCCGATACGCATCCCCTTCGGCCATGAGCTGGTGGGCGAAGCCGAGCACCCTTTCCGGGGCCTCCCTGAGCGGGGCCTGGGCCAAGGATGTCCGTTCCCCAACGAGCAGGAGCGCCAGACAGAGGCAGGCCGTCGTGCTCCACCACAGAACGGTGATCTTCGCGCCGGCGATGCGGCCGGGCAGAGGGGTCGGATCAAGCCTCATGAATTCGACCCCTGCCCCTTTTTGCGGGCCCTGATCTCCTGCCACCGCTGGAGCCTCTTGGCCAACTCGCGCTCCCAGCGTTGATCCGTGGGCTCGTAGAAGCGTTCCCCTATCAGGTCCCGTGGGAGGTACTCCTGGTCCACCACGCGATCCGGGTCGTCGTGGGGGTAGAGGTATCCGCGGCCGTAGCCCAGGTCTTGCATGAGCCGGGTCGGGGCGTTTCGGATCTCGAGGGGGGTCGGCAGGGGTCCTGTTCGGCCTATGGTCTCTTGCACCTTGCCGTACGAGGTGTACAGGGAGTTGCTCTTGGGGGCGAGGGCCAGATAGACTGCCGCCTGGGCCAGGGCCAAGAACCCCTCGGGCGGGCCAAGGAAGTGAAAGGCGTCCTTGGCGGCCAAGGCCACCTGGAGGGCGTTGGGGTCTGCGAGGCCCACGTCCTCTGAGGCGAATCTGACCATGCGCCGCGCCACATAGAGGGGGTCCTCTCCGGCCTCCAGCATCCTCGCCAGCCAGTACAGGGCCGCATCAGGATCACCGCCTCGGAGGCTCTTGTGCAGGGCGCTTATGAGGTTGAAGTGTTCCTCCCCGGCCTTGTCGTAGAGCAGGGGATGCTGTTGGATGTGCCTGCGTGCGGCATCCAGGCTCAGGTGCCTCGTCCCATCCCCCTGTTGATGGGTGGCCAGCACAAGGGATTCCAGGACGTTGAGGCCCACCCTTCCGTCCCCGTTGGAGGAGGCTGCCACCGCCTCCAGGACGCCCTCTTCCAAGGTCAGGGCCACGGAGCCCAGGCCACGCTCCCTGTCGCCAATAGCGCGGCGCAGGATCAGGAGGATTTCCTCCTGGGACAAGGGGTGGAGCACGAAGACGCGGCAGCGGGACAGGAGCGCGGCGTTTATCTCGAAGGACGGGTTCTCCGTGGTGGCCCCGAAGAAGAGGATGTCCCCTGTTTCCACGTGCGGGAGGAAGGCGTCCTGTTGGGCCTTGTTGAACCGGTGCAACTCGTCCACGAAGAGGATGGTCCTGGTCCCTTGGAGGGCCTTGACTTGTCTTGCCTCCTCTATGATCTGTCGTACCTCCTTTACCCCGGAGAGGACAGCGGAGAAGGCCACGAGGCGGCACCGGCTCTCCTTTGCCGCGAGCTTCGCCAAGGTGGTCTTGCCGCTCCCAGGGGGGCCCCAGAGGATCATGGAGAAGGGCCTCCCGGCCTGCGCGGCCCTCCTCAGGGCAGAGTCTTGCCCGACCAGGTGGCCCTGCCCCACGAACTCATCCCATGTCCTGGGCCTCATCCTGTCGGCCAAGGGGGCATCGCGAGCGCGGACATCGCCTCTGGCCTCGTCGAAAAGGTCCATCTCTTCTCCCTCGAGATCCTTATAACATTTGATCTGCGCCACTTCAATGATCGCGATGGCTAATCCAGCGGTCTCGCGTCGCTGGAGTGGGGGGGCCATTTCCCTTCGGTTCCGTGGTGGCCCGCTTTCGCGGCACCGGCAAACCTTTTGACACCCACGAGGGCCTATGGTACAAGTCTTGGTTGTTTCCCAGGGGGTGAGGCCAGTGGTAATCCGCAGGGTCGGGGTCGTGGGGAAGAAGAGCGTGGAACAGGTGGTCCGGGCCGTCTCGACCTTGGCGGAATGGCTGGCTGCCCGCGGGGTGGAGTGCCTGGTGGAAGAGGATCTGGCGGCCCTGTCTCCAGGTTTGCCCTCCGAGCGGAGGGAGGAGCTGCCTTCCCATGTGGACGTCCTTGTGGTCCTAGGGGGAGACGGGACCTTGCTCAGCGCTGCCAGGCTACTGGCCGGCACCAGGGTGCCGCTCCTGGGGGTCAACGCCGGGGGGCTGGGGTTCCTCACCGAGGTGACCTTGGAGGACCTCTTCCCGGTCCTGGAGATGGTCTTCAGGGGGGAGGTATCCATCACGGAGAGGAGCCTCCTGGAGGCGGTGGTGCGAAGGAACGGGGAGGAGATGGCCCGCCAGAGGGTGCTCAACGATGTGGTGGTCAACAAGGGGGCCTTGGCTCGGATCATAGATCTGGAGACTTACATCGACGGCCGATACCTGACCACATTCAAGGCCGATGGGCTCATCGTGAGCAGCCCATCTGGTTCCACTGCGTACAATCTCTCCGCAGGAGGGCCCATCGTGTATCCATCCCTCGGGTGCATCATCCTCACCCCCATCTGCCCGCACACCCTGACCAACAGACCCATCATCCTCCCCGAGGACGCCACGATCCAGGTCTCGGTGGCAGCCGCTCAAGGCCGCGTCTTTCTCACCTTCGACGGTCAGGTCGGCTACGATGTGCAGGAGGGCGACCGTCTGGAGGTAAGGACCTCCGCTGATCCGATCCGCTTGATCAAGTCCCCCCATCGGAGTTTCTTCGAGGTGCTCAGGAGCAAGCTGCGATGGGGGGAGCGCTGAGTGGGCGTCCATCCAGGGGAGGCCCCTGAGATGATGTTGGCGCAACTGCACATAACCAACTTCGCCATCATCGACGAGCTGTTCATCGATCTGGGTCCTGGGCTGACCGTGCTGACCGGAGAGACAGGGGCAGGGAAGTCCATTCTCATCGAGGCCATCCAGCTCCTCCTGGGTGCAAGGGGTTCCCCCGAGCAGGTGCGGGAGGGGGCGTCCGAGGCCGTGGTGGAAGGGCTGTTCGATCTGTCGGACGCCCGCGGGCACGTTGAGGCCCTGAGACACCTCGGCTTGGACGCATCGAGCGAGGTGCTGCTGAGGCGCGTCCTATCCAAGGGTGGAAGGAGCCGGGCGTATCTCAACGGCCAGCTCTCGAGCATCCAGATGCTCTCTGAGGTGGGCCGCCTGATGGTCAACATCTATGGCCAGCACGAGCACCAAACCCTTCTCCAGCCGGAGAGGCATTTGGATCTACTGGATGACTACGGTGGGCTGAGGAACTTGAGGGGGCGATGGGAGGATCTCTGGAAGAGGCTGGAGAGGGTGAAATCGGATATCCTCGCAGTGGAATCGAGGATGAGGGAGGCGAGCGCCAGGAGGGAGCTCTGGGAGTTCCAGTGTGCGGAGATCCGGCAGGCTGGCCTGCGACCCGGTGAGGAGGAGGAGCTGGAGCAGGAGCGCAAGGTCCTGCTGAACGTCGAGAGGATCAGCCAGGGGTTGAGCAGGGCCGAAGAGATCCTCTACGGGGCGCAAGGCTCTGTCCTGGAGAGGGTCCAGACCGTGGTGCGTGAGATGAAGGAACTCGTGCAGATTGCCCCCAAGCTGGGGCAACTGCTCGATCTTCTCTCCCAGGCGTCCCTTGACCTGGAGGAGGCGGTCCACGGCTTGAGGCAGGAGATGAGGAGCCTGCAAGGGGATCCGGCCAGGCTGGCCGAGGTGGAGGAGAGGCTCTCAGAGATCCAGAGGCTGAGGAGGAAGTACAAGGGGACGGTCTCGGAGGTCCTCTCCCTTGGAGCGGATCTGGAGGGACGGATCTCGGAGCTGGGACGCGGGGATGAGGAGTTGCAGGGGCTCTTCCGGCAAAAGGATGAGATCGAAGGCGCCCTGCTGGTGGCAGGGTTGGAGCTGACCGAGGCCAGGAGACAGGCCGGCCTCCTCCTGTCTCAGGGGGTGGAAAGGGAGCTCAGGGACCTGGGGATCGATCGACCGGTGTTGGAGGTGAGGCGCCTCCCCCTGCAGGCTGGGGTGGGGTTGGGCCCAGGGGACATCAAGGCCGGGGGGCGCGGCATGGATCAAATCGAGTTTCTCCTCTCGGCCAATGTGGGCGAGCCACCCAGGCCCTTGGCCAGGATAGCCTCTGGCGGTGAGCTTTCGCGCATCATGCTGGCCCTCAAGAGGGTCCTGGCGGATGCCGAGCGGGTCCCGACCCTGATCCTGGACGAGATCGACGCCGGGATCGGTGGGGCGGTGGCCGAGGCCCTGGGGGAGAAGCTGGCAGACATCGCCAAGGGGCATCAGGTCCTGTGCATAACCCATCTCCCACAGATCGCCTGTTACGCCACCAGACACTTCAGGGTGAGCAAGGAGCTCAAGGAGGGCAGGACCATAGCCAGGGTGGAGTCCCTGGAGGAGGATGGGAGGTTGGAGGAGATATCCAGGATGCTCGGAGGACGGGTGATCACTGATAAGACCAGGGCTCATGCCAGGGAACTCCTGGGCAGGGCCTCGGGATGAGCGGTTCTCTGCGCAAGGCGAGGGTGAGGGACGCCAGGGCCATCCATAGGCTGCTCGAGGGCTTCGCGTCCAAGGGGCAGCTCCTGCCGAGGCCGCTGTGGGACATCTATTCCCATATCCGGGAGTTCACGGTGTGGGAGGAGGAGGGCGGGGAGATCACTGGGGTGTGCGCCTTGCATGTGATCTGGGAGGACCTGGCGGAGTTGCGCTCCTTCTGCGTGGTGGAGGCCCATCAGGGGAAGGGGGTGGGCAGGAGACTGGCTGAGGTGGCCCTGGAGGAAGGGAGAGGGCTCGGCATCAGCAGGGTCTTTGTGCTCACGTACTTGCCCTCCTTCTTCGAACGCATGGGATTCAGGAGGATCGACAAGGCAGAATTGCCTCAAAAGGTGTGGGCGGACTGTGTCCATTGCGTGAAATTTCCAGAATGCGATGAGATTTCTCTTATATATGACTTAAACAAAAATGGCTGAACTATATGATATTCCTAGTTTGGTCAAAAAACACTTGACACTTGCCTCTCCGTTGTGTTAATTACTCCCCGCCCATTGAGCCTGCTCGATCCATCTCGTAGGCTTGATTTTTTTGTCGGCTCTTCCTGGTGTGACGAGATAGGAGGCGACTCATGGACTCCAATCGCTTCACGCTCATCATCCTCTCCTCGGCGGACCGAAAGATAAGGCAATTCATGATATCGTCTCGCTCCATCGCCTTGCTCTGCGCGGTGGTATTGGCAAGCCTTTCGCTTGGTGGATACGGCCTTTACAGATACACGGCCTCCAAGGATGACCGCCAGCAGGTGAAGGCCCTGAAGAGGGTGAACCAGGTACAGCAGCAGAAGATCCAATCCATCGCCTCCGAGCTCGACGAGCTTCGTCAGAGGCTCGCGAGGCTTCAGGAGCTGGACAAGAAGATCCGGGTGATAGCGGATCTCGAGCACAAGGGCGTGGAGGGTGAGTCGCCGGGCATGGGCGGGGTGGGCCCGGAAGAAGGGATCCTGCAATCCCTGAAGCAGGAACGCAAGGATAGATGGGTCAAACGGCTCAGGCAGGAGGTGGACCGATTCCGTGACCTCGCCTCTCAACAGGAGACGAGCCTGGAGGCCTTGGTGGACCATCTCAGGGACAGACGAGACCTCTTGGCCAGGACCCCATCCATCTGGCCCACTCAGGGATGGCTTACCTGCGGATTCGGTTACCGTCAATCCCCTTTCACGGGACTGAGGGAGTTCCATCGAGGCGTGGATGTCTCCACCAAGCCGGGGACACCCGTGATCGCTCCGGCCGATGGTGTGGTGGTAGAGGTGGGGAACGATCCTGATTATGGAGAGATCATCCGCCTGGACCATGGCCTTGGACACAAGACCTTTTACGCCCACCTCTCGGAGGTGGTGGTCAAGAAGGGCCAGAAGGTCCACAGGGGACAGATGATAGGTAAGGTCGGGAACACCGGCCGCAGCACCGGGCCTCACCTGCACTACGAGGTTCACCTGAACGGGACGGCCGTGAATCCCTTGCGGTACGTCTTGAATTAGGACACCCCCAGCCAACCCCTTCCATAC
>CAZOXN010000125.1:0-7055 GCA_964583655.1 uncultured Desulfarculaceae bacterium
GCCTTGCCTTGTGTCGTGGGTCATGCGTTTCCCTGGTCCCCATTGACCTCCTGAGGCTCCAGGAAATGAAAGGAGAGACGGTGTGCCATCGTGAGAGGGCCTTCACAGACCTACGGGCTCAGGAAACGGGCATATGACATCGGACGGTCCAGGACCCCCGAGCGCGGCGCTCCTCATGGATGTGTTCGGGCAGCTCCTCATGCGTTTCGGGCCCCAGCATTGGTGGCCCGGGGACTCCCCGCTGGAGGTCATGGTGGGGGCGGTCCTAACGCAGAACACGGCCTGGCCCAATGTGGAGAAGGCCATCCGGGCGCTCAAGGAAAAGGGCGACCTCTCCCTTGGATCTCTCATCCGCATCCCCGAGGAGACCCTGGCCGAGCTCATCCGGCCGTGCGGTTACTTACGGATCAAGGCGGGAAGGCTCAGGAACCTGCTCACCGTGGCGGCCCAAAGAGGGAAGGGGGACCTGGAGGCCTTCCTCTCGCTGTCCACCGGTGAGCTCAGGGAGGCATTGCTCTCGGTGTCAGGGATAGGACCCGAGACCGCGGACAGCATCCTCCTTTATGCCGCGGGGAGGCCCGTGTTCGTGGTGGACGCCTACACCAGGAGGGTCCTCTCGCGCCACGGATGGATCCACCCTGAGGCCAAATACAACGAGGTACAGGCCCTTTTCATGGAGCGCCTCCCCCACGATTCTACCCTCTACAACGAGTACCATGCCCTGTTAGTGGCCCTGGGGAAAAGGCATTGCAGGCCCACACCTCGATGCTACGGCTGTCCCCTGGAGGACCTTCTTCCCCCTGAAGCTTGACCGAATCGACCGGTGCATGTAGAGTCGGACCAGTCGCCCACGGCGATGGGTGTGAGCTGGCGGACCCAGGGCCCGTCCTGGGCCCAGGTTCACGCTAGGGCAAGGATCCATCGGAAGGGTGGTGGTTGCTGAGATGGGGTGGTGGCATCCTGGCCCCCTCCCATCGGTTGCCTTGCATGATCGTACATGCCCGCTTCCGGCACCTTTGCCGCCCGGAAGAGGGAGCAGGGATGACCTCCATGTACGGGCTCCTTTTCAGGAAACAGAACCAGATCGTGGAGCTGATCAGGGAATTCGTGGACCAGGCCATGCTGGCAAAGGAGAACTTCAACCGGGCCATGGACCTGTACTTCACCACGGGGAAGTGCTGCCCGGACTTTGACTTCCTGGTGGAACAGACCCACGAGGCCGAGGCCAGAAGCGACGACGTAAAGGAAAAGATAGAGAGGCTCCTGCACGAGAAGGGGCTGATCCCGGAGTTCAGGGCGGATGTGGTGGACATCCTGGATCACGTGGACGACGTCCCGGACCAGTTCGACCGGGTCCTGTACGCCATCCAGACCCAGAACATCTCTCTGCCCCCGGCCTTCGTCCCAGACTTCAAGCACCTGGTGTCGGTCTCGGTGGATGCCTGCGAGCTCATGCGCGAATGCGTGGAGTGTCTGCTTCAGGCGGACAAGGATGTGGCCGCCATACGCCGTTCCATAGATCAGTGCGAGAACCAGGGGGACCACATCGAGCGAAGGGCCATTATGCGGATCTTCCAGTCGGAGATCCCTGCCATCGAAAAGGTCCTCCTCAAGGATCTCATCATGCTCATAGGGGACATCGCGGACTACACCAAAGAGGTCGGCAGGCGGATCTACATCCTCTCCATCAAGCGGCGGGTCTAGATGCTGGGCCTACTGGCGGTCGTCTTCATGGGTTGGTCCTTGGGGAGCAACGCCGCGGCCAATCTCTTCGGGGTCGCGGTCTTCTCCCGCATGGTGAGGTTCTGGACCTCGGCCCTTCTGGCGGCATGCTTCGTGATCCTCGGCGCCACGCTCCAGGGTGAGCCGGGCATAGAGACCCTCTCTGGTCTCACCGCCCTGGACCCCGAGAAGGCGCTCTTATGCACCGTGGCCGCGGCCCTGACCGTGACGGTCATGACCCTGGTCAGGCTCCCCATCTGCACCGCCCAGGCCGTTGTTGGAGCCTTGATGGGGATCGCGCTCCTCCAGCGGCACCTGGACTGGGGGCAACTGGAGAAGGTGGTGGCCGCGTGGCTCGGGACCCCCACCGGGGCCATGCTCCTGGCCATGGTCCTTTACAAGCTCCTCGGGAGGTTCTACAACCGGGTCTCCCTGAACCTGTTTCAAAAGGACGCCCTTCTGCGCACAGGGCTCATCCTGACGGGGTGCTACTGCTCCTATGCCCTGGGGGCCAACAACGTGGCCAATGTCACCGGGGTCTTCGTGGGATCGGGCCAACTGGACCTGCCCCTGGCCACCTTCCTGGGCGGGTGCAGCATCGCCTTCGGGATCCTGACCTTCAGCCGGGGGGTGATGGAGACGGTGGGAAGGAGGCTCCTGATCCTGGACCCTTTTTCCGCCTTGGTGGTCATGATGGCCGAGGCGCTGACGGTCCACTTCTTCGCCTTGGTGGGGGTCCCGGTCTCTACGGCCCACGCGGTGATAGGGGCGATATTGGGGATAGGCATACTCAAACGGGTCGAGAGCATAAGGGTGCGCACCCTGAGTCAGGTCCTGGCGGGCTGGTTCCTCACCCCGGCCTTGGGGGCCGGGTTCTTTCTACTGCTCTACTTCCTGGCCCATCTTCGGTTTGTGCCGGATGTTTGAACAGGGTGCGGTCTTGGGGGCGCTTGGGTGGGAATGGACTGCCCGTGGTCAGTGGCGTGTGGTTGGTTGGAAAAGGCGATTGCGCCGGCACTGAGCCGTCCCAGGAAGAGCGACAACCCTGGGAACGGGAACCTGAAAAAGATGAGCGGTGCGGGGGTCATCTCCCCTCGGAGGCGGCCGCAGCCAGCTTCCCTTCCACGTTGTCCTCGATCCAGTGGGGATCCCACCACTCGATGGGGTTCACGTACACCCCCGAGACCAGCATGGCGTAGTGCAAGTGATCCCCGCCGGCCAGGCCGGTGGTCCCTGTGATCCCCAGGATCCCTTCTTTCTCCACCACCTGCCCGAGCTTGGCGTCGATGCGGCTCAAATGGGAGTACATGCTGTAGAGGCCCCAGCCGTGGTCCAAGATGACCGTGCTGCCGTAGATGCCCAGCTCGCCGCAGAAGGAGACCTTCCCCCGGTTGGCCGCCTTCACCGGGCTCAAAGCCAGGGAGGCCAGGTCTACGCCGAGGTGGGTTTGGTGGTCGATCTCCTTCCCCCCGAAAAAGTAGGACCTTCGATCGGCAAAGCCCGCCATGGGCTTGGCGTTATCCATGCGGTGAAAAGGACCCTTCCAGAGGCGCTCCGGGCTTGCGTCTTTGCACAGCTCCCTGATTCTCTCCTCGCTCTCCTTCCTCAAGTCGTTGTTCACCTTGAGGAAGACATCGCTCATCTCCCCCCGGAGCGATGGGTCCCGGTCCATGAAGTAGGGCATGACCCTGTTGAGGAAGTCGTCCGTGATCTGGATGTTGTCCTTGCGGAACTGCTTGGGCTTGATGCGATAAGGGAAGGATGTCCTCGCCTTGTTGCCAGCCAGGTCCTCGGCCACGAGGGAGATGGGGGTTTTAAATGAGGCGTCCAAGGGGACAGCGAAGAGCGAGAAATGGACGCGGTCCTGGAGCGGAAGGCACGGGAAACGCAGGTCGCCCACTTCGAGATCGCTTCGCAGCAGTTCCTCCGAGGCGCTGAAGACCACGAGGCCCGCCCCACCCTGGTTCAGATAGTGAAATCTGCTCAGGACCGTGATGCCAGGCGGCCGGGTGTCGATGGGAGTCCTGGCCTCGAACACCCGCGTGTTTCCACCCGGCCTCCAGGAACGATCCCTGGCCACGACCCTGAGAATTGCCTCTCCTTCCTGGAGCCCCAGGGACGACGGCACGATCTCCACCCTCCTCTCCGCCTTGTGGACACCCCTGGGAAGGGACTCGGTCAGGACAGAAACAGCGCGACCGCCCTGAACCACCTCCACCCTGATCTCCTTGAGCCCGGAAAGCCCGTCCTCCGAGGTCACGGTGAAGGTGGTCTGCTTGCCAATGGCCTTGGGCTCAGGGGAGAGGGAGAGGGAGGGGTCCTCCCCCTCGAACAAGAAGTAAGAGACGGCAGCGCCGCCGATTATCAACACGGCCACGGCCGCGACAAGGGAAATGACTCTGGTGTTGCGCATAGGTGCCTAACCCCTGTTTCACTCTTTTCCCGGTTGTGCGGGGGCCAGACCCAAGAAAGAGAGGGCCCGATCCAAAAAGACCTCCTGGTCCGGGTGGATGATCTTTCGGCAGGTCTTCAAAGGATAGAACTTGCTCACATCGATCTCCCAGTCGTGAGCGGTATTGCCCTTCTCGTCGACCTGGCCCCCGAGCAGTTCCGCCAGGAACGCATGGACCTCCTTGCCGCTCCTGTACCGGCATGTCCCCAAGTCGGCCACGAGGCGCACCTCCAGCCCTGTCTCCTCCCTGGTCTCGCGAATGGCGGCCTCGCGCGGGTCCTCCTGCGGCTCCAGGAGCCCCTTGGGGATGCCGAAGAGCCTCTTTCGAAAGCTCCCCCCCGATGGGTGGACGAGGAGGAACTCAATTTCCCCCCCCGAGATACGATATACCAGGCACCCGGCGCTCCTCTCTCCAGCCCGGGCCCTTTTCGGGCGGGCGGCTCCGGATGGGGAACCGTTCAACCCTCACCCTCCTTATTCCCCGCAGATCTCCCGGAGGAGCGAGGCCCCCTTGCGATCATGGATCCTCTCGTTGATCTCTCGCCGGATCTCCACTATCCGCGGAAGGACCCTCTCGAGGCCTTCCACCGCCTCCCGGTCGAGCTTGCCAGCCTCCACGTCCTTCTTCAGCATTGCCAGGACGACATCGTCGGGGTCCGGTTCCCTGTAAGGCCTTCGGGCCGTGAGGGCGTCGAAGATGTCGGCCACGGCCACGATCCTCGCCCCCGGGGAGATGGCCTCGCCACGCAGCCCGTCCGGATAACCCGAACCATCGAGCTTCTCGTGGTGGGCCGCGGCGACCTCCGGGACCCTCCTGAGCCGCCTGGGGAACAGGGGCCGGACCGCCTCCAGGATTATCTTGGTCTTGAGGGCGTGGCTCTGGATGATGCGAAACTCCACTTCCGAGAGCCGGCCCGGCTTCATGAGGACCTCGTCCGGGACACCCAGCTTGCCTTGATCGTGGAGAAGGCCGGCATATCTCAGAAGCTCCAACTCCTCCGCTCTCCAACCAAGGGCCCTTCCTATCTCCACCGCATAGGCGGTCACCCTCCAGGTGTGACCGGCCGTGATGTGGTCCCGGGCGTCGATGGCCACTGCCTGACCCTGTATCAGCGTCTCGAAGGTGCGCTTCTGGAGCTCCAGATAGCGGGCGTTTTCCACCGCGATGGAGGCCTGGCTAGAGAAGGCGAGCAGGATCTCCTCGTCCTCCTTGGAGAAGCAAGGGGCCCCGCGTTTATTTATGGCCTGGGTGACCCCGATGACCTTACCCTGAGGGCTCCTCATGGGGGCAGTGAGCATGGATCGGGTCGTGAAACCATGGCGGCGGTCGAAAGAGGGGTTGAAACGCGGCTCCTGATACGCATCCTCAAGGTTGAGGATCTCTCCTGTGACGGCAACGCTCCCGGCGATGCTCGTCTCATCCATGGGGAGACGGATCTCTTCCACCCCCTGGGCAATACGGCTCACGAGCCATTTGCCGTTTCCGGCTCGGCCCACCCCCGCATCCTCCACGAGGTAGAGGGTGCTCCTCTCCGCCTCCAGGATCTGGCTCGTTCTGTCCATTATCAGGGTGAGGAGCCTGTGGAGATCCCGCTCCGAGGTCAGCTCGAGACTCACCTCCCTCAGGGCCTCCAGCCGGCGCATCCTCTCCTGCAGGTATGCCTTTCGCTCTTCTTCCATGACAGTCCTTTTCAGGCCGGCGCCTTTTCCGACATGATCTCTTCCAGTGTCGGGGAGAGGCGGTGGAGGGCGGCCACGACCGAAGGGTCGAAGGCCACCCCTGCCCCCTTCCTGATCCAGTCCAGGGCATCCTCCAGGGGGAGGGGCCCTTCTCCCCAACGACCGGCCATCCGGACCCAGAGGGCGTCGGCAACCGCGATGATCCTCGCCTCCAGGGGGACCTCCTCGCCTTCCGGGGGACCTGGTGGGAACCCCCCGCCGGAGAAACCCTTGTGATGGTACGGGGCGATGGCCTCGACCCCCGAGAGCTCCCCTGAGAACTCCATGGCCTCCAGGAACTCCCGGGTGAGGACGGCATGGGCCTCGTACGCGGCCCTCTCCTCAGGGGTCAGGGCGGAACCCTTCAGAAGGACCTGGTCCGGCACCGCGATCTTGCCCACGTCATGGAGGGCAGCGGCCAGCTCCGTGCGTCGGACCTCCTCCTGGGACAGGCCCATCTCCTCGGCCAATGCCTTGGAGCAGGCCCGCACCCCCTGGGAATGGCCCTTTCCCATGGGGTCCCGCATGTCCAAGGCCATGACCAAGCCCGAGATCACGGCCTCGGTGGCGCTCTTTTGCTCCTCGTAGAGCTGGACCGTCTCTATGGCCACAGCGGCCATGCTGGCCAGGGCCTCGAGCATGAGCTGATCCTCCTCCTCGAACGGCTTCATGTCCTTACGGTTCAGGACCTGGGCCACTCCCAGCACCTCCCCGCGCCTGTTCTTCAGGGGAACGGAAAGGATGGATCGCGTGCGAAACCCTGTCTTGCGGTCGATCTCCGGGTTGAACCTCGGGTCCTGGTATGCGTCCGGGATCAGGAGGGAACGACCCGTCGCGGCCACGGCCCCTGCGATGCCCATGCCCTTGGGAAAGCGGATCTCTTTCTGCTGCTGGGCGACCACCGAGCGAAGTTCGTCGCTCTCCTCGTCGACCAGGAACAGGGAGCTTCGCTCGGCCCCCATCACCCGGGTCAGCTCGGTCCAGATCCTCTCCAAGAGGGCCTGTAAGTTCCTCTCGGAATGCAGCTCCAGGCCCAGTCGGAGCAAGAGCTCCAGACCTTGGACCGCTCTTGCCGGATCGTCCATAGGTCAAGAAACCCCGTCACGCGGCCAGCCCATTTCGTGCTCGCCGCCCTTCATGGAAGCCCTAGACGGCCCCGACC